>JAKFWI010000027.1 GCA_021731965.1 Hyphomonadaceae bacterium
CGATGCGCCGCAAGCCGCTGCGCTGCGCCATTTCCGGCAAGGCGATATGGTAAAATAGCCGTGCTTGCGGGTTATCGGGTGCCTGAAGGGCGTGGCGCGCTTGGGAATTGCCCACACGCCCTGCACACCCTCGCGCAGGAAGCAAAACGTGTTGTGCGGCGGCTCCAGGCCCGGCCAAAAGGCCAGATCGACAAAAGCCGTTTTGCCCTCCACCATCGCGGGGGCGAACACGCGCCAACCCTGGCGCCCATCCAAAACCCCAAACACGAACACCGCCTTCTCGATATCCGGGGCCGTCGTTACGGCGACACGCTCGGGCACCGCATCGCGCGCCGCGATTTTTTGCTCAAAGCGCTGCCACTGCCACATGCCCAGCCAGACCAACACGCACGCGCTGGCGATTGTCGCGAGGCTCAATATCGGAAGCGGGCGAAAATGCAGGCCCATGCCAAGCGGTTCCCGAAAAGCGTGCAGCGGTTTTCGGACGAGAACCGCTCAAACGTATGTGCAGACCCGTTTTATATCGATTGGATTGATTCAATCCAATCGAGAACGGGTCTAAGCGTCCGGCTCGTCGCGGCGCTCATGCCATTGCACGGCGAACAAGATGGCCTTGGCTGGGGGCAGTAAAGCCAAACACAACCCGATAGCGACAATCCCCACGAGTGTGAGGCTGATCACCGGGCCCCAGCCCAGCCCAAAGTTCAGAATGAAGGCAAGGGGCACCGCGATCGCCCCCACCAGGAACATCACGAAAAAGGCTGGCCCATCACCAGAATCGGCCGCCCGAAAATCTGCGTGGCAATGAGCACATTGATCCGCGATCGCCAAATAGCCAGCAAACAGCTTGCCCTTGCCGCATTGCGGGCACAGCCCGCGCAAACCCACGTGCAAGACAAATCCCAGCCGCGCGCTCACTCGAGGGTCAGGCGCGGCGTGACATAAACAAAGGCAAACAAGAACAGCCAAACCACATCGACGAAATGCCAATACCAGGCCGCGGCCTCCAGGCCGAAATGCTTGGTGGGGCTCATTCCACCACTCAACACCCGGATCAGGCAGACCAATAGGAAAACCGTGCCGATGATCACGTGGAAGCCATGAAAGCCGGTGGCCATGAAAAACGCTGAGCCATAGAGATTGGCCGTGCTGACATCGCCCTGATTGCCGAAACTGAAGCCCGCATGCATGTATTCATAGGCTTGCACGGACGTGAACAGCATGCCCAGCAGCACCGTCAAAGCCAAACCGGCAGCCGCGCCGCGCCGATTGTTCTGCTGCAGCGCGTGGTGCGCCCAGGTCACCGTCGTGCCGGAAAGCAACAAAATCAGTGTATTGATCAACGGCAAATGGAAGGGATCGAACGTCTCTACATTGGGCGGGGGCCAGCTCGCCCAGGCTTTGGTGAAGGCGCTATCCCAACCGGCGACGGACCAATTGGCCCTGTGCTCATGGAAAATCGTCAACTCAAAGAAAACCCAGAACCAGCCAGCGAAAAACATCACTTCCGAGGCGATGAACAAAATCATCCCGTAGCGCAGGCCGATATCCACCACCGGCTTGTGATCGCCATTGCGGCTTTCCTTGATCACATCAGACCACCAAGCAAAACACGTGGCGCACAAGGCAGCAAAGCCAAAACCCAACAGCCAGGGGCTTTTCGCCACCAAGAAATGATTGGCGATTTGCGCGCCAAAGCCCGCCGCGTCGCTGGGCTGCGCCAAGCCGCGCATGAAAACCACCGCCCCAACCAGCATGACAAACAAACACGCGGAGCCGATAATCGGCCATGGGCTTGGCTCGACCAGATGGAAATCGTGTTTCACGTCGCTAGAATGGGCCATTGTCGACTCATATTCCCCAAAAAAACCATCGGTACGGATTAGCCTGCGTCGGGACGCGCGCCAAGCGCCGGCGGGTTGCCTTTCCGTTTTTCCTCCAGCTTGGCTGATTGTTCCGCTTTGGCTGGGTGGAAGGTGTAAGAGAGTGTCACGCTCGGCACCTCCAACGTATCCCAATCATCCGCCATGGCCGGATCCACGTAATAAATCACGGGCAATTGGCGGGTTTCGCCCGGAGCCAGCGTCTGCACGTCAAAACAAAAGCATTCCAGCTTCTGGAAATAAACCCCGAGTTTGTGCGGCGCGACATTATAAGACGCCACCGCGCTGATCGGCATTTTCGAGGTATTGGTCAAGGTATAAAAGGCGATGGACGTCTCACCCAGGCGCACCTCGCGGCTGATCTGTTCGGGCTTGAACACCAAAGCCATGCCCGGCTCAATATTGGCATCCAGGCGCACCGTTATGCTGCGATCGAGAATGTGGGTGCTGGGGGCCACGGCCACGCGGGTTTGCCCGCCATAGCCCGTAACCTGGCAAAACATGCGGTATAGCGGCACGGACGCAAAACCCATGCCCAGCATGGCGCAGGCCGCTGCCGCGCAGAACACCGCCGTGCGCGCGCGCGATCCCCGCTTTACGCTCATGACCGCACCAGGCGTACGAGCGTCACCAAATACACCAGCACCACCATACCACCCAAACACCAGCCAAGCACCGCGCTGCGGTTACGATTGGCGGCCTGATCAGCGCCTTGCGCTTCGGGGGTTTCCTTGTCCGGCTCACTCATGATGCGCGCGCCAAAACGGGCCAAAACAGGCCAAAGCCGTGCTCGATCAGCAAAGCGGCAAACACGAGGAATAGATACAGGATTGAGAAGGCGAACAGCCCCCGGGCGGGGCGATCGTCGCGGCCATCCGCCTCACCGGCCCTAGATAGAGCCACACGCGCAGCCAGCAGCAAAAAGCCGATGCCCCCCGCCACAGCGGTGAGCAGATAGATCCAGCCGCCCAGCCCGGTCAGCACCGGAGCCAGCCCAAGCGGCGCAACCAGCAGGCTGTAGGCCAGGATCAAGCGCCGCGTCGCTGCCGCGCCGGCTGTTACGGGCATCATGGGCACGCCCGCGGCCGCGTAATCGCCGCGCCGATAGAGCGCCAGCGCCCAAAAATGCGGCGGCGTCCAAAAAAAGACCAGCGCCACTAGCAGCCAGGCATCCACCGGCACCGCCCCGGCTGCCCCCGCCCAGCCGATCGCCGGCGGCAGCGCGCCCGCCAAGCCGCCGATGACGATGTTTTGCGGCGTACGGCGTTTGAGCCATTGCGTGTAGACAACGGCATAAAACACGATGGAAAACGCCAGCAACAGGCCAGCCAACACCCCGCCCGCCAAAATGGCCAGCACCACCGATAGGGCCGAGACCGTCAGCCCCAGCATCAGCGCATCGTCTTTGGGGATCAGCCCTGTCGGGATGGGTCGCCCCCGCGTGCGCGCCATCACCGCATCGATATCGGCATCGAACCACATGTTCAGCGCGCCGGCACCACCCGCGCCGCCGGCGATGGCCAATAACAGCACAAAGGCCAACAGCGGATGCATGCTTCCGGGTGCCGCCACCAGGCCGGCCGCCCCCGTGAATACCACCAAGGACATCACCCGCGGCTTAAGCAGCAGCAGATAGTCCAAGGCGCGCGCCGCTTGCGGCCGCCTGGGGGCGTCAGCGAGGCCCGCCTCAACCACAGCCGCTGCTTGCGTCACCATCTGCCCCTAATGCTTCGCTGAATCGGTCATGCGCGGCAGCTCGTTATACTGGTGGAAGGGCGGCGGAGAGGACAAGGTCCACTCCAGTGTTTGCGCGCCCTCGCCCCATGGATTGGCCCCGGCTTTGCGCCGCACCAAAAACAATTCCGCCAGCATGATCAGAAAGAAAACGGTGCCCACCGCGGTGATCGCGTAGCCGATGGACGAAATCTGGTTCCAATACGCAAAGCCGACCGGGTAATCCGCGATCCGTCGTGGCATGCCCTGCAGGCCTAAAAAATGTTGCGGAAAGAAAATCAGATTCACACCCACAAAAGTGATCCAAAAATGCAAGCTACCCAGCAAGCCATTATAGCGATAGCCGCTCATTTTCGGAATCCAGTAGTAAAAGCCCGCAAAAATAGTGAACAGCGCCCCCATGGATAGAACATAATGGAAATGCGCCACCACGTAATAGGTATCGTGCAAGACGGTATCGACGCCCGAATTGGCCAGCATGACGCCCGTCACCCCGCCCAAAGTGAACAAAAAGATAAAGCCCATCGCCCAAAGCATTGGCACCTTGAACTCAATGGAACCACCCCACATCGTGGCGATCCATGAGAAAATCTTGATGCCTGTCGGCACTGCGATAATCATGGTTGCAGCAATAAAATACGCCTCCAGATCAAATCCTAGCCCCACGGTATACATGTGGTGAGCCCAAACGATGAAGCCAATAAAGCCGATGGAAACCATGGCGTAGGCCATGCCCAAATAGCCGAAGATCGGCTTTTTCGAGAAGGTCGAGACGATGTGGCTGACAATGCCAAAGCCCGGCAAAATCAGGATGTAGACCTCCGGATGCCCAAAAAACCAGAATAAATGCTGGTACATGACTGGATCACCGCCACCAGCGGCAGAGAAGAATTGCGTACCGAAATTGCGATCCGTCAGCAGCATTGTCAGCGCCGCCGCCAGCACGGGCAGAGAGAGCAAGAGCAGGAAAGCTGTCACCAACACGGACCAGGCAAACAGCGGCATGCGGTGCATGGTCATGCCCGGCGCGCGCATGTTGAAAATCGTGGTGATGAAATTGATCGCCCCGAGGATGGAGCTCGCGCCAGCGATGTGCAGCGAAAAGATCAGCAAATCCATAGCCGGGCCGTTATGCCCAATGGTGGATAGCGGCGGATACAGGGTCCAGCCACCACCAAATCCATTGTCAGCCCCCGCCCCTGGCACAAACATGGACAAGGTTGCGAGGCCGAACGAGAACGGCAAGATCCAAAAGGAAATCGCGTTCATCCTCGGAAAGGCCATGTCTGGCGCGCCGATCATCAGCGGCACGAACCAATTGCCAAAGCCGCCGATCAAGGCTGGCATGACCATGAAAAAGATCATGATCAGGCCATGCATGGTAACTACGACGTTGTAATTGTGCTCATTGCCGAAGGTGATCAGGCCACCAAGCACCGATTGGTCATTGAACACCTGCAGGCCCGGAGCCGCCAATTCCCAACGGATCAGCCCCGAAAGTGCACCGCCGACCAGGCCGGCCATGATGGCGAACACCAGATACATGGTGCCGATGTCTTTATGGTTGGTAGAATACGCCCAGCGCTTCCAATCATACACACTGGGGCGATGATCCGCGTGGGCATCATCATGCGCTTGGCTATGGGCAGCAGTTTGCGCGCCGGACATGCAATTACTCCTGGGCAGAAGAAAGCGCCGCGGTTTGCACCACCGGCTTGTATTTCGAGGCATCCCCGCCTTTTTCCGTGATCCAAGCAGCAAAGCGCGCAGGGGACACGCCGTGGATCTCGATCGGCATATAAGCGTGGCGGGTGCCGCACAATTCCGAGCATTGACCGTAATACACGCCCTCGCGCTCGATCTTGAACCAGCTCTGATTCAGTTTTCCTGGAATGGCATCCTGCTTCACCCCAAAGTTGGGCATGGCCCAAGAATGCAGCACATCATTGGACGTGACGATCACTTCAACGATGGTGCCCACCGGCGCATAGAGCGGCTCATCGACGCCCAACAAATAGGGCTTGCGGGCACTGGCCGCAGCCTTGGCATCCAGCACGTTGGAGGAAATCGAGACGCCGAAATCGGCATATTCATAATCCCAAAACCAGCTATTGCCGGTGGCCTTGAGTACGATGTCCGCCTTGGGCACGCGCTCTTCGAGGGCCAATAGCGGAAAGGAGGGAAAGGCAATTGCCACCAGGATCAACACGGGCACAACCGTCCAGATCACTTCGATCAGGCTGTTGTGCGAAAACTTGCGCGCCACAGGGTTGGCGCTGCGCCGATAGGCGATGACCACCCAGGCCAGCAGGCCCAGGACCAGCAGCGTGACGACCACGATGATCGGAAACACGAAATTGTGGAAGGCAATCACTTGCTCTTGCACCGCTGTGGCAGGTGGCTGAAAGCCCAGAGCGCCATCGACGGGCCCGCTTTCTTGCGCCCAGGCTTGGCCTGCAGCCATCATACACATGGCCACCGCCCCGCCCAAACACTGCATGATTCTGCTTCGCACCTAACCCTCCGGATCCTCAGTACGCATGTGGCGCTCACGCCCCAAGGCGGCTATACTCTTGTTTGCGATCGATGCGACGCCTCTTTTCGAAGGCGCTGCAAATTTTCCGTTAGCTCTTGATAGAGGGCGCATTAGCATGACGCGCATGCGCGTTCCAAGCACTTGGGTTGGAATTTCGGCGATTACCCTCAGCGCCTTTCTGCTGGCATCGGCGGCTGAGGCGCAAACCGCGCGCAGCCGCATTGGCCGCCCGTTGGCCCAGGCCTGCGCGCAGGCCGCCAATGCCGGGCAATTTGATGATGCGGCCTTGGCTTTATGCGATGGCGCCTTGCAGGATCAAGAACTGACACGCACCACCGCCATCGCCCTTTATATTAATCGCGGGGCCATGCATTTGCGCCGAAAAGAAGCGGCAGAGGCGCTGGCAGATTTTGATCAAGTCGTGGCGCGCGAGCCGAAAAACGCCGAGGCCTTCGTCAATCGCGGCGCGGCTTTGGTCATGCTGGGCCGGCCTGGCCCGGCTGTCGCCGCCCTCACTCAAGCGCTTAGTTACGGCGTGCGCGAGCCCCACAAGGCCTTCTTCAATCGCGGCGCGGCGCGCGAAGCCCTGGGCGATTCGCGCGGCGCACTCGAAGATTACGAGACCGCTTTGGCCATCAAGCCCCAATGGGCCCCGGCGGAGCAGGAACTCGCGCGCTTCATTCGCGCCCGGCGCGATATTCTGGCCACGCGCCTCGCTGATCGGTCACTCGACGAAGATAATGATCCCGCCGATTCGCAAGCCGTGGGTCAGAGCGCTGGCGGTGCCCCGCCGCCACCCGCCCGCTCCAACTAAGCACCGCCCTCTCCGAACACCGCTCACCCTCAGGACGCCCTCATGCCCTCAAACATCGCGCAATCCCCCCGCCAATTCGAGTGGGAAGAGGCACGCGCCATTCTCGCCAGCGCCGCGCAGGGCGCGGACGATGCCGATCTTTTCGTGGAAGAAACGCGCAGCGAAAGCCTGGTTTGGGATGACCAACGCCTGAAAAGCGCGAGCTTTGACTCGGTCCAGGGCTTTGGCCTGCGGGTCGTTAGCGGCGAAACCATGGGGCTGGGCTTTTCCTCTGAATTGACACCAGAGGCTCTGCGCCGCGCGGGTGACGCCGCCAAGGCCGCCAAGCGCGCTGAGGCGGTCAACCCGGCCACGCCGCCCCAACCCACCAACCGGCGGCTCTATCAGGATGTGGATCCAGCCTCCGAACCGAGCTTTACCGCCAAAACCGATCTTTTGGCGCAGATCGATGCCTATATCCGCGCGCGCGATCCCCGCGTCGTGCAGGTCAGCGTCTCGCTGGCTGGCAGCCGCCGGGCCATTTCCGTGCTGCGCCCGGATGGCCAGCGTGTGGATGATGCCCGCCCTTTGGTGCGCGTCAATGTCTCCGTCACGGTCGAGCAGAATGGCCGGCGCGAGAACGGCTCCGCCGGGGCCGGGGGGCGCGAGGGGTATGGCGCGTTCATCGCGCCGGAGCGGATGCAGGCCATGGCCGAGGAAGCTTTGCGCATTGCGCTGGTCAATCTGGAGGCAATCGCCGCGCCAGTCGGCGAGATGGATGTGGTGCTTGGCCCTGGCTGGCCAGGCATTTTGTTGCACGAAGCGGTTGGCCATGGGCTGGAGGGCGATTTCAACCGCAAGGGCTCCTCCGCCTTTGCTGGCCGCATCGGGGAGCGGGTCGCCGCGCCCGGCGTTACCGTCGTCGATGACGGCACGATCGAGCACCGCCGCGGCTCCCTCTCCACGGACGATGAAGGGGAGGCGACCAACCGCACCGTACTGATCGAAGATGGTATCTTGAAAGGCTATCTGCAGGATCGCCTGAACGGCCGGCTGATGGGTACGGGCTCCACCGGCAATGGCCGGCGCGAATCCTACGCCCACCGCCCCATGCCGCGCATGACCAACACCTTCATGACAGCTGGCGCGCATGCCCCCGAGGACATCCTCGCCCAGCTAAAGCGCGGGGTCTATGCGGTCAATTTCGGTGGCGGCTCGGTGGATATCACGTCTGGTAAATTCGTGTTCGCCTGCACGGAGGCCTATCTCGTGGAGAATGGACGCATCACCGCCCCCATCAAGGGGGCTAGCCTGATCGGGGACGGCCCCTCAGCCCTGACGCGCGTGCGCATGGTCGGCAATGATCTCAAGCTTGATGAAGGCGTCGGCACCTGCGGCAAAGCCGGGCAAAGCGTGCCGGTGGGCGTGGGCCAGCCCACCCTTTTTCTCAGTGGCCTGACGGTCGGCGGGGCCGGCTAAAAAAACGTCGGTGCGGAAGGCTTGCGCACCGGGCGCTTTTCGCGAGCTGTTTGTGGGCCAAACATCGGGTTTGGATCGTGCTTGCCCTTGAAGCTGAGATCGTTGAGGTAATCGGGCAAACGCGCGGTGACCACGCTTTCGCCCGAAATTGCCACCACTTGGCGATCCTTGCCCATGGCGCGCAAGGATGCGGCGTCCACATCCCCAATCAGCTCGGCGGATTCGCGCGCCATCAGATGGTTGGCGATGCCGAATAGCTGAAACACGCCGGCATTGTTGAAAATCGTGCGCCAATCCTTGGGGTAAAGCCGCTGCAATTGCGACAAATCCTGGAAAAACGGCCACACCTGCAGGCCATAACCCCGCAACAGCGTCATGGCCTGGCGCAGTGGGCCGAACTCCCCAAGCTGCGCCGCCTCATCGAGCAGAAACAGCGTTGAGCGCTCAGGCCGGCGCTTGCGCCCCATCACCGTCAGCAGCAAAACCCCCACCCAAAGCCGCAGCAGAGCGCTATGGCTTTCCAGCTTATCGGGGGGGATGACGATATAGATCGTCACCGGTTTGCCATCGCGCAAATCCTCCAGCGGGATGGTGGAGGCCTCCAGGCTACTCAGGGCCGAGTCAGAATTCACCACTTTGAGATAGGATTGGGTGGTCGAAAGAATGCCGGAGCGGGTCTGTTCCGTGATCGGCAAAAAGCTGGAAATATTCTGGCGCGCCAGCCGGTTGATCTCATCGGATTCAATCAGCAGCCCCAAATTATAGATGGCATCTTCCGACATCAGCAGATCGCGCACCCGGCCAAAATGGCGCGTCGTGCCGCCCGCTTGCGCCACCGCAGCGATCACCCCGGCCATGAGCGAGCGCCCCCAATTGTCCCAAAAGGGCTCCTTGTGGAAGCCCAAATCTCCCGCCAACAGATTGGCCAGCAATTCGGAGTCCG
>JAKFWI010000023.1 GCA_021731965.1 Hyphomonadaceae bacterium
GGATCTCTTCGGCCCAATCGGGCAAAGGCATACTGAGTGCCGCCAGCCCCAGGGGATCGCCATCAGCCAGATTCTTGGCGCTGGCTGGGCGCAGCGCCTCGATGCCGCCAAAGCGCAAAGCCGCGATCCCGCCGCCAATCTCTGGGGCGATGAGGAGTTCGGCATTACCGGTGCGGAGGCGGAGCAGAGCGATCACGTGACATGAGCCTGAATTGCCGGCGCGAGGACAGCCGCCTTGTGGGAGTGTCCAACAGATCGTTCCATTGATACAACGCGTTTTTGGGCACAAAACCGCGATGACAGTTTTGTTGAAAACGCGCTTGGCCAAAATCCTTGATCAGCGCAGCAAAAAGGCGTGGGCCATGCTTCGCTATGAAAGACTCGACAATGCGGGCGTGACGCTGGTGCTGGCGATTGCACCCCAAGGCGCGCCGCGTCTGCTCTATTGGGGGGCGGCTTTGGCCCCGGGCGCTGATCTTGCGGCATGGGATGCGCTGCAGGCACAAAGCTGGCGCGAGGCCCAGCCTGATGTGCCCGTGCCGGCGAGCATTTTTCCCGTGCACGGTTTTGGCTGGATGGGCCCGGCGGCGCTGAGCGGCTGCGCACAAGGCGGCGATGGGGCCGTGGATTGGGGCGCGTGCAGCGTGCGGCGCATCAGGGTTGGCCCGCAAAGCGAGGCTTTGGTCATCACGCTGCGCGATTCGCGCCTTGGCCTGCGCGTGGAGCTGGAATGGTGCCTCGATGCGCGTAGCGGCGTGCTGGCCAGCCATTGCGCGCTGCACAATGACGGGGCCTTGCCTTTTGCCTTGGCGGGCCTGGCGGCACTCAGTATGCCTTTGCCCGATTGGGCCGAAGAGATCCTGGCCTTTCCGGGTCATTGGGCCAGAGAGGGCCAGGCCCAGCGCTTGGCCGCGCCGATCGGTCAATGGGCGCAGATCAATCGCAGTGGCCGCACCGGGTTTTCGGGCGCGACCATCGCGCTGCTGGAGTCGCGCGCCGGCGAGGAGAGCGGGCGCGTGCTGGCCCTGCATTTGGCTTGGAGCGGTAGCCATCGCCTTAGCGTGGAATCGAGCCTGGAGGGCCCGCGCTTTGCCCAGTTGGAGGCTTTGTTGGAGCCAGGCGAGATCGACTTGGCACCCGGTGCCAGCCATCACAGCCCCAGCGTTTACGCCTGTTTTTCTGATGCCGGCCTCAATGGGGTGCGGGCGCGCTTTCATGCTTTTGTGCGCCGCGCGGTGTTGCCGCCACCGGCCAATAGCCCGCGCCGCGTGCATTTCAATTCCTGGGAGGGGGTGTATTTCGATTTTGACTTGCCCAAGCTCAAGGCCCTGGCAGAAGGCGCGGCCGCGCTGGGGGCGGAGCGCTTTGTGCTGGACGACGGCTGGTTTTCCGGCCGCCGCAATGACCGCGCGGGTCTTGGCGATTGGCAGGCCGATAGCGAACGCTTTCCCGAGGGTCTCGATCCTTTGATCGCGCATGTGGCGGCGCTGGGCATGGATTTTGGCCTGTGGGTGGAGCCGGAAATGGTCAATCTCGACAGTGCGCTTTACCGCGCCCATCCCGATTGGTGCGTGCATGCGCCGAGGGCTGCGCGCCCGGGCATGCGCAACCAGCTTTGGCTGGATCTGGCGCGCGCGGAGGTGCGCGATCATGTGTTCGGGCAATTGGATGCGTTACTGCGCACGCATGACATCGCCTATCTGAAATGGGATTGTAACCGCACGCTGTTTCCCGCGGTTAGCGCCGGCCAGGCCATCGTGCGCGGTGCCTATGCGGTGTTCGACGCCTTGCGCACCCGCCATCCGACGCTGGAGATCGAGGCCTGCGCCAGCGGCGGGGCGCGCTTTGATCTGGAAATCCTGAAGCGCGCATCCCGGGTGTGGGTGAGTGACGCGACCGATGCACAAGAGCGCGCGCGCATCCAGCGCTGGGCGAGCCTGATCGCGCCGCTCGAGGTGATCGGGGCGCATGTGGGGCCTAGCCCGAACCCGATCACGGGCCGGCAATTGTCCATGCAATTTCGCGCTGCGGTGGCGGTTTTTGGGCATATGGGCATTGAGCTGGATCCGGAAAAGCTGACACCAGCGGAGCAAGAGACGCTGCGCGCCATGATCGCACTCTACAAGGCCCAGCGCGGGTTGCTGCATGCGGGGCGGCTGCACCATTGGCTGAGTGATGATGGCGTGCAGGCGGCCATGGTCGTGGCGGAGGATGGCGCGCAGGCTCTGGCCTTGGCGCTGCGGTTGGAGGCAGGGCCGGCCGCGCAGAGCGCCCCGCTGCGCTTGGTTGGCCTCGATGCCGGCAGCGATTACACCGTCGAATTGTTGGCTCCCTGGCCCGAGCAGGCCGCCAAACGCTTAGCGCAGGCGGACCAATGGCGCGCCCCGCGCGTTTTTTCTGGGGCGGCTTTGCTGTCGGCGGGCATTACCCTGCCGCTGAGCGCGCCGCACACCGCCTGGCTGATCGGCTTGCAGCGCGTATAGCCACCCGCACAGCGGGCTTGGAATTTCCGGCCTGGCGCGCCTACACTCGCTTGAGCACAAGTTCTGGTTGGGGAAGAATTTTGGTCACGCCGCAATCTGCCTTTCCCCTTGATCCGCTTGGGCTTGGCGCAGGCTTTGCGCAGTATTTTTCGGGGCGGCCGCTGGTATTTCGGGCCCCTGGTCGCATCAATTTGATTGGTGAGCACACCGATTATTGCGATGGCTTTGTGCTGCCGGCGGCGATCAATCGGCACTGCCTGGTGGCGGTGGCGGGCAACGATCAAGCCGTGCTGCGAGTGCGCGCGCTGAATCTGGAGACGCAGGCGGAAATATCTTGCACCCAATTCGTGCGCAGCGGCGATTGGCGCGATTACGTGGCCGGGGTGTTTTTCGCTTTGCAGGGGGCGGGTTTTCCGGTGGTTGGCTGCGATTTGCTGATCGCCAGCGATGTGCCCATGGGTGCGGGGGTGAGTTCTTCGGCGGCGCTGGAAGTGGCGCTGGTGCAGGCTTTCCTTGCAGCCGCGGGCGCGGCAACGTCGCAAAGCGCCATCGCCAGCTTGGCGCGCGAGGCGGAGCGCGCCTTCGTTGGCGTACCGTGTGGGCCGATGGATCAGTTCATCAGTGTGCACGGGCAGGCCGGCCATGCTTTGCTGCTGGATTGTCGGAACATGGAGGCCCGCGCGGCCGCCATTCCGGCAGAAGCTGCCTTTCTGGTGGTGGATAGCGGCGTCAAGCATAAGCTGACGGATGGCGGCTATGCCCAGCGGCGGGCCGATTGCGAGGAGGCCGCGCGTCGTTTGGGGCTGGCTGCTTTGCGCGATGCCGATGAGGCCATGCTGGCGCGCGCCCAGCTGCCGCCGCCGCTGGACAAAAGGGCGCGCCATGTGGTGCGCGAGAATGCGCGCTGCTTGGCGGGCGTGGCCGCGCTGGAGGCCGGCGATCTGGCCGGCTTCGGGGCCTTGATGCGCCAATCGCACGAAAGCCTGGCGCATGATTTCGCCGTGACCTGCGCCGAGACGGATTCCTTGGCGCAGATCTGCGCGCAAACCCCGGGCGTGTTTGGCGCGCGGCAAATGGGTGGGGGGTTTGGCGGGGCGGTTTTGGCGTTGGTCGACGCGCTGGCAGCGGAGGCTGCCTTGGCGCAGATTTGCGCGCGCTATCAGCCGCCGGGGGCGCGGACACGCAAGGCTTTGTCTGCGCCATCGCCGATGGCGCGGGGGCGGTTTTGCCATGAACAGCGCCGCACCGCACCGCCGCCTCAACCTGTTGACCGGGGAATGGATGCTGGTCTCGCCGCATCGCTTGCAAAGACCCTGGCAGGGGGCCGTGGAGGGGCGCGCGCCCGCAAATTTGCCGACCCATGATGCTGCCTGCCATCTGTGCCCCGGCAATGCGCGCATGGGCGGGGCGGTTAATCCTGGCTATGCCGGGGTGCATGTGTTCGCCAATGATTTTCCGGCTTTGCTGGGGACTTCGGCGCCAGCCTCGAGCGATCCCTTGCTGCGCAGTGAGCCGGAAACAGGCGTGTGCCGCGTGATGTGCTATGCGCCGCGCCATGATCTGGCCCTGGGCCAATTGGGCGGCGCCGGCATTGCGGCGGTGATCGATGCCTGGGCTGCGCAATTCGAGGACTTGGCGGCGCGCGGCGATATTGCGGCGGTGACCATGTTCGAAAATCGCGGGGAGATGATGGGGGCCAGCAGCCCCCACCCCCATGGCCAGATCTGGGCAACGTCCTCCATCCCCAATGAATTGGCGCGTGAGGATGCCCATCAGCGCGCGCATTGGCAGGCCCAGAATTCTCCGCTGCTGATGGATTATCTGGCGCGGGAAATGGATATAGGCCTGCGCATTGTCTGCGAAAGCCGCGATTGGGTGGCCCTCGTGCCGTTTTGGGCGGTTTGGCCGTTCGAAACCCTCATTCTGCCCCGCACGCCCATTCCGGATTTGGCCCGCGCCAGCGATGCCATGCGCCAATCCCTCGCCCCTTTGCTGGAGGAATTGCTGGCCCGTTATGACGGCCTGTTTGGCGTGCCCATGCCGTATTCCATGGGCTGGCACCAGCGCCCCTTGCAGGCTGATGCCGCGCCGCATTTTGTCGCGCACGCGCATTTCTATCCCCCTTTGTTACGTTCAGCCACCAATCGCAAATTCATGGTGGGCTTTGAAATGCTGTCCATGCCGCAGCGGGACATGACGCCTGAATCCGCCGCTGAGCGCCTGCGCGCCGTGCCGCTTTGAGGGGGGGCCATGGCAGCGCTTGATCTCATGATGCATGGCTCCGTGCCCACTTGGCAGGCCCCGGAGATCACCGCCATCGGGCGCTTGCCGGCGCGCGCCAGCTTTCACCATTACGCGGATGAGGAAAGCGCGCGGCTTGGGGCCGGCGGGCCTGCCACGGGGCTGTGCTTGGACGGCTTATGGCGCTTTGCGCTCGCGTCGCAGCCGCAGGCCGTCCCGGACGATTTCGCGCAATCCAGCTTTGACGATTCCGCCTGGAACAATCTGCCCGTTCCGGCCAATTGGGCGCTGCATGGCTATGATCGGCCCCATTACACCAATGTGCGCATGCCCTTCGAGGAGGCTCCGCCGCAGGTGCCGCAGGCCAATCCCACCGGCCTGTATCGGCGCAGCATAACCGTACCGGCGCACTGGGCGGGCCAGCGCATGGTGTTGCATGTCGGCGGGGCTGAAAGCGTTCTCTATGTCTGGGTCAATGGCCATGGCGTGGGCCTGGGCAAGGATTCGCGCCTGCCGCAAGAGTTTGACGTCACGCCCTTTTTGCGGCCCGGTACGGATAATCTGATCGCGTTGGCGGTGGTCAAATGGTCCGACGCGTCCTTCATCGAGGATCAAGATCAATGGTGGATGGGCGGCCTGCATCGCAGCGTGCGGCTATACGCCACGGGGCCCACCTTTATCGCCGATCTCAACGCGCAGGCCGCGCCATCGGTCGATTTTCGCAGCGGCACGCTCGAAATTGCTGCCAAACTGGGCTTTAGCGGCGCGCAGGAGAATGGCTGGAACGTCTCGTGCCAGGTGTATGACGCAGACAAGCGCGCGCTATTGAGCGAGCCGGCGTGCGCGGGCGCGATCTGCAGCGCGGTGGGCCATAATCCCTATGCGGGGCCGCTGGGCTGGGCCCAACTGCGCCTCCCCTTTGACGCCCCGCGGCTATGGTCGGCGGAGACGCCGTATCTTTATACGCTGACGGTGACGTTGCGCGATCCAACCGGCGCGGCGCACGGCTCCGTGTCCTGCCGCTTTGGCTTTCGCCGCATCGAACTGGGCGATCGGGCTTTGCTGATCAATGGCAAGGCCGTGCGCATCCTGGGTGTTAATCGCCATGAGCACGATCCTGCCACCGGAAAGGTTGTGAGCGAGGAAAGCATGCGCCGCGATATTTTGCTGATGAAGCAGCACAATATCAATGCCGTGCGCACGGCGCATTATCCAAATTGCGAGGCCTGGTATGATCTGTGCGACGAACTGGGCCTCTACATCTTTGACGAAGCCAATATCGAGGCCCATGCCTATTTGCACACCTTGTGCGCAGATCCGCGCTATAGCGCGCAATTTCTCGATCGCGGCCAGCGCATGGTGGCGCGTGATCGCAACCATGCCTGCGTGATCGCCTGGTCCCTCGGCAATGAAAGCGGTTATGGGCCCAATCATGATGCGCTGGCCGGCTTTATCCGCCATGCCGATCCCAGCCGGCCGCTGCATTATGAGGGGGCCGTGTGGGGCTGGGATGGCGGTGATCCGCCGCCCGATTATTTTGGCGAGGGGGCTTATGGCCTTGATCGGCTCGCGGCCGGCCGCTTTGCCAGCGATCTCATCTGCCCGATGTATCCCAAGGTGGAGCGCCTGATCCAATGGGCCAAGGCCGATGCCCCAGATGATCGCCGCCCCATGATCTTGTGCGAATATTCGCACGCCATGGGCAATTCCAATGGCGGGCTTAGCGACTATTTCGAGGCGTTCAAGGCCTATCCCGGCCTGCAAGGCGGCTTTATTTGGGAATGGTGTGATCATGCGCTGTACAAATATGCAGCAGATGGAACGCGTCATTTCGCTTATGGCGGGGATTTCGGGGATCAGCCCAATGATTTGAACTTTTGCTGCGATGGCTTGGTTTCCGCTGATCGGATTCCCCATCCTGCGCTTTTGGAGCTCAAAAAGCTGGCGCAGCCCATCGCCATGGCCTGGAGCGGCTCTGGGCAGCTGGAAATCCACAACCAGCGCGATTTTTCGAGCCTTGCCGATGTGATCGGCCATTGGGTGCTGGAGGTGGACGGCAACGAAATGGCGCAAGGCCAGCTGGCGACCTTGGACATCCCCCCGGGCGGCCGGCAAGCCATCGGCCTCAATCTCCCGGCGCTGCAGCTGGAGGAGGGCCAAGAGGCCTTCCTGATGGTGCGCTTTGCGCTGACGCACGCCGCTGAATGGGCCCCGGCGGGGCACGAAATCGCCTGGGAGCAAGTGCCGGTGGCGGCGCTGCGGCAGCGGGTGCCTGCGCCCCGGGCGATACGCACATCGGGACCGTTGGCGATCACGCGGGGGTCTGATCAAATAATGGCGCGCAACGGCGCGTTGGAAGCGGTGTTTTCGCGCCAGGCCGGCGGGCTGGAGCGCCTCATCCTTGGCGGCAAGCCTGCCCTCATCGCCGGCCCCAGCCTCCAGCTTTGGCGCGCGCCGACCGATAATGATGGCATCAAGGGCTGGAGCGGCCAAGATGGCAAACCGCTGGGCCGCTGGCTGCGCGCCGGGCTGGATCAGCTTGCGCTGGAAACGGAGGCCTTTGAGGCCAGCGAGGCCGATGGCACCCTCAGCATCCGCACCCGCGTGATCGCGTCTTGCGCCGCCAGCGCCCGCGCCGTGGCGCACGAGCAGACCATCCGCTTGGAGGCCAATGACCTGCTCTTTTTCAGCAATCGCTTTGAGCTGGCCGAGGAGGTGGGCGATCCGCCGCGGCTGGGCGTGCGCATGGAATTGCCAGCTGATTTCCATGCCTTAGCCTGGTATGGCCGCGGCCCCCACGAAACCTATTGCGATCGCCAAAGCGGGGCCTGGATCGGCCGCTTCGAAGAACGTGTGCGCGGACAAATCCTGCCTTATGTCGTGCCGCAGGAATACGCCAACCATGCCGAATTGCGCTGGCTGGAGCTGGCGGCGGATTGGGGGGCGCTGCGCTTCACGCCCAGCGGCCGCTGCGAGGGGCAGGCTTTGCCTTATACGGCGCACGATCTCTTCGCCGCCAGCCATGCCCACCTTCTGGCCCCGCGCGACAGCGTCTTCCTAAGCCTCGATGTGCATCAGCGCGGGCTGGGCAGCGCCAGTTGCGGCCCCGATACGGCGGCGCAATATCGCATCCGCGCCGGCGTGCACCGGCTGGATTTTTCGATAGAATTTCGCGAAATGGGCTGAACGGGCTCAAGGCCGGTTGTGGCTGCCATCGCATAGCGGCGCATTGCCGGTTTTTTTGCAAGCGCACATAAACACCGTTTTGCTCTCAGGCGCTGTCCAGGCCATCGGCGTGATCGCGGTGGATTTATGCGAGCCATCGCAAAACGGCTGATTGGCCGAAAGCCCGCAGGCGCACCAGAAATAGGTTTTGCCGGCTTCGGCCTCGATGGCGATGGGCTGGGGATTGGTCATGACTGCGCTCCTTTATCGATGGCGGGCCAAGCCCAAATGCGCTCGGCCATTAGTATCGCGCATCGAACCCTGATCAAGCCTGATGGGCCCGATTACCCGCAATGAATGGTGCGCATCCGCCGAGGCTGCGCCTTGACCAGGCGCTGCCGGGCCCTGTATTCACAATGAACAAGGAAGCGAAGATGGCCATGACATCCCTGTCCTTGGGGCCGCATTGGGAAGATTTCCTGAAGCGTGAAATTGCCAGCGGGCGTTATGCCTCCGCCAGCGAAGTCTTACGCGCGGCGCTGCATGCGCTGGAAGAGCGTGGCCTGCGCCTGAAGGCGCTCCAAGACCATCTCGCTGAAGGGGCGGGGCAAGCGCGCCGCGAAGAATTCTCCGAGTTTTCCGTCCAAGATGTGCTGGAGCGCGCCAAGGCGCGCCTCGCGAACGGCGAGAAGGCTTGAGCCGGTATCGGCTAACGCCGCGGGCTCTCAAGGATTTGGATGCCATCGCGGATTATACCTTGACCACTTGGGGTGAATTCCAGGCAGAAAAGTACCTTGCCGAAATCGAAAAGTGCTTCGAGCGATTAGGCGCGCATACTGGACTGGCTCGCGCGCGAAATGATATTGGCGAGGGTTATCGGAGCTATCGCCAAGGTGCGCATTTGGTCTTCTATATCGTAGATGCCGAGATCGTTACGATTATCGGGATTCCACTATGGCCATGGATGTCGCCGCGTATTTCCAGCCGCCCAATTGATCACACCTCTGCTTGCCCCTCCACCCACGCCTGGGCGCAGCCTTTGGCGAGATCGCGCACCCGCGCGATAAAGCTTTGCCGCTCGGTGGGGGAAACCAATCCGCGCGCATCGAGGAGATTGAAGGCGTGCGAAGCCTTCAGGCAATAATCGAAGGCGGGCAAAGGCAAAGGCGTGGGCAAGGCCAAAAGCGCGCCGCATTGGGCCTCTGCATCCTTGAACCAGCGCGCCAGCATGTCCGTATTGGCGTGCTCAAAATTGAAGGCGCTTTGCTGGCGCTCATTCTCCAAGAAGACATCGCCATAGGTCAAGGGCTGGGGGCCGGCCGGATCATTATAAGGCAGATCATAGACGCGCTCATGCCCCAGTACATACATGGCCAGGCGTTCCAGGCCGTAGGTGAGCTCCCCGGCCACGGGGCGCACATCGAGCCCGCCAACCTGCTGGAAATAGGTGAATTGGCTGACTTCCATGCCAT
>JAKFWI010000017.1 GCA_021731965.1 Hyphomonadaceae bacterium
TGAGAGCGTGAGCGCCGCGGATGCCGCGATGATCGCTAGAATGTCGGGGTCATTCTCTTGGTCGTGGCTCAAAACATTGATGACCACTTGGGTTTCGTTCTTGAAACCCTCGACAAATAGTGGCCGGATCGGCCGATCGATCAAACGCGAAACCAGGGTTTCCTTCTCGGAAGGGCGCCCTTCGCGCTTGAAATAGCCGCCCGGAATACGCCCCGCCGCGTAGAATTTCTCTTGGTAATTGACCGTCAGCGGAAAGAAATCGAGGCCGGGCTTGGGCTGTTTTTCCGCGACGACGGTGGCCAGCAGCGCTGTTTCGCCATAGGTGGCAAAAACGGCCGCATCGGCTTGGCGCGCCATACGCCCGGTTTCGAGCGTTAGCGTGCGCCCCGCCCATTCGATGGAAACGCGATGGATATCAAACATTATTATGGTCCTGTCACGGGCGGCGATGCGCCGGCCCGCGCTGTGCACGCGCGCACGCACCCGCGTGCACGCCTAACGGGCTGGGGATCCGCCAGCCCAACAATGCAGAGCTCTCCGTGACCTGGGGGAAGCAGCCGGCGCACCAGCCCTCGCCTCAGATCACCCTGATCACTCCGCGATCCACCCGCAGCGAAGACCGCACCGATCGATCGCTTCACGACCGATCGGTGCCGATCCGTTAGCGCCGCAAGCCGAGCCGCTCGATCAGGGTGCGATAGCGCCCCTCGTCACGGCTTTTTACATAATCGAGCAAACGCCGCCGCTGCGAGACCATTTTCAATAGGCCCCGGCGGGAGTGATTGTCTTTCTTATGGGTTTTGAAGTGCTCGGTCAGATTGGTGATCCGCTCGGAGAGAATGGCCACCTGCACTTCCGGAGAGCCGGTATCGCCTTCCCCCCGCGCATGTTCTTGGATGAGCGCCTGTTTGCGCTCTGCTGCTATCGACATCGTGAACTCCACTTAAAATTGTTGAAACACCCGATGGGGCTGGAAGGCCCCGGCTCGGACGTCACCCAAGGCAATTGCCAAACCATCGTGGAAAGCCACCACCGCGCGGCTGGCATCCTGGCCAGCTATCACCCGTGGGCGGAATTTCCCCTTGAGCCCTTCCACAATGTGCGGAAGCAGCACGACGGCGCGGCCCTGCTTGAGCTTGAACGCGTCCTCTCCGTTTATGGCCAGCGCCGGGATGTCGGCCAGCGCGGTCTCGATCGGATAGAGGCGTTCGGACGCAGCGCCCTTATGCACACTTTCCGCCAGCGCGTCGAGGGTGCATGATGATTCCGCGGTAAATTGGCCCACAGCCGTGCGGCGCAGATCCGCGACATGCCCTTCCGCGCCCAAGGCCGCCGCCAGATCGCGCACCAAAGCGCGCACGTAAAAGCCTTTGCCGCAGCGGATTTCCAGCGTCACGCTATCTTTATCGGCCCGTAGCATTTGCGCCATTTTCAGCACCACCAAGCGCGGCTGCAGCGTGACGGTTTCGCCGGCGCGGGCGATGTCATAGGCGCGCTCCCCGTCCACCTTGATGGCGCTGAATTGCGGCGGGACCTGCTGCACCTCCCCGACGAAGCCGGCCAAAGCCGCCGCGATCGCCGCGGGATCCGGGCGCGCATCGCTGCGGGCGATCACCTCGCCCTCCCGGTCCTGGGAGGCGGTCGAGACGCCCCAAGCAATGGTGAATTGGTAGCCCTTCTCGGCTTCCATCAGCCAGGGCACGGTTTTGGTGGCCTCACCCAAGGCGATCGGCAACACGCCGGATGCCAACGGATCGAGCGTGCCGGCATGGCCGGCTTTGTTGGCCCCCAGCAGGCGGCGCACGGCCGCCACCGCCTGGGTGGAGGTCATGTCAAGCGGCTTATCCAAGGCGATCCAGCCATGGATATCTTGGCCTCTTTTCCTGCGGCTCATGGCGTATCTTCTATTTTAGGGCCCAAATCGCGCGCCACTTCGGGTGCGGCCAAAGCGGCATCGATGCGCTGCGCCGCGGCGTAGGAGGTGTCGGCCAGGAAATGCAGCGCCGGTACATTGCGCAGTTCGATCTCCCCCGCCAAGCGGCCGCGCAAAAACGGTGCTGCCCGGTTGAGCGCCTCGGCCAGCCCCGCAGGATCCCCCCCGCCCATCGGCGCGACGAACACATGCATGTGGCGCAGATCGGGAGAGGCGCGCACCTCTCCCACCGTGATCAGCACATCGAGCAGAGCCGGATCACGAAACTCCCCGCGCGCCATGACCCCGACCAAAGCGTGGCGCACCAATTCGGCGGCGCGCAGTTGGCGCTGAGAGGGGCCCGTCGCGCCCGAACGGCCCTTATGCTTAGCCGCGCCCATCAGTGCACCGCGTCTTGAATTTCACGTCCCACGTCCAATTGCCCGTCACGCCAGCACAAAACTATAGATGGCGCAGAGCTGGGCATCCACGGTCTCGGAGGCGCCGGGCTCGGCCTCACCGGAGAAGGCCGCCACCTTGAAGGTCAGCACGCCGTCCTCGGTGGAGGCCTCGACCACGGCCACATGGGTGGTTTTGGTTTTGCCGCACAGCCCGCCAAGCGGCGCGACCCGCTCCACGTCCTCGCTCAACACCCGGTAGACGAACACCAGCGCGTCATCCTCCACGCGCAGCATCGCCGCGAAACTGCCTTGCGCCGGCCCGCCCGCCAACACCCCGGCATTGCCCTTGGAGAGGCGCTCGAGCCGCAGGGTGATGCCATTGACGAAAGCCAGCGCGAGCGGCCCAGAGCGGCCCCGCTCCAGGCTGGCCGTCAGCTTTCCGGTCACCCGGCTGGTCGCGGCATCGGCGGGGCGCCAGAAATTGCGGATCGTGCCCGGCTCGGGCACCGCATTGCGCGATTGCTGGGCCGCTGCCTCCTGCGCCTGCACAGTGTTTTCGCCTTGGTTATCCTGGCGCAGTTTCTCCACGTCGCACGCGCCCAAGGCGGCAATCATCGCGGCCGCGCCGAGCCAGCACCTAAAGCGTGCGTTGAACCGTTTCCACATTAAAGCACTCGATGTAATCGCCCTGTTTAATGTCCTGGAAATTGGCAAAACTCATGCCGCATTCTTGGCCCGATAGCACTTCCGGCACCTCATCCTTGAAGCGCTTTAGCGTTTGCAGCGTTCCCATTTCCTGGATGACCACATTGTCGCGTAGGATGCGCACCCGCGCCCCGCGACGCACCACGCCTTCCGTGACGCGGCAGCCAGCCACCTTGCCCACCCGGGTAATGGCAAACACTTCCAGCACTTCGGCATTCCCGAGGAAGGTCTCGCGGATAATTGGCGAGAGCATGCCCGACATCACCGCCTTCACGTCGTCGATCACCTCGTAAATGATGGCGTAATAGCGGATTTCGACATTCTCGCGCTCGGCCAGGTCGCGCGCCTCTTTCGAGGCGCGCACGTTAAAGCCAATCAGTGGCGCGCCCGAGGCCTTGGCCAGCATGACATCCGATTCATTGATCGCCCCCACGCCGGAGTGGATGACACGGGCGCGCACCTCCTCGGTGGAGAGTTTTTCGAGCGATTGGGTGATGGCCTCGTTCGATCCCTGCACGTCAGCCTTCAGCACCAAGGCCAATTCCTTGGAGCTTTCGTCCTTCAGCCGGGCCATCATGGTTTCCAGCGAGGTTCGGGCTGGTGTCAGCACCCCGGCTAGGCCGTTGCGGCGCTTGCGTTGGCGGTAATCGGTGATTTCGCGCGCCCGCGTTTCGCTTTCGACCACCTGCAACACGTCACCGGGATCGGGGACCCCCTCAAGACCCATGATTTCCACCGGATCAGACGGGCCGGCCGATTGCACCTGCTGGTTGCGCTCGTTAAGCAGCGCTCGCACGCGGCCCCATTGGGCCCCGGCAACCACGATATCGCCGCGCTTCAGCGTGCCGCGCTTGATCAATACGGTGGCCACCGGCCCGCGGCCGCGATCGAGCTTGGCCTCGACCACCGCCGCCTCGGCGGGGCGATTGGGGTTGGCGCGCAGATCGAGCACTTCCGATTGCACCACAATCGCCGCGACCAATTCCTTGAGGCCGGTCTTCTTGAGGGCCGAAACCTGCACGGCCTGCGTATCTCCACCCACCGCCTCGGTGATCACTTCATACTGCAGCAATTCGTTCAGCACTTTTTGCGGATCCGCTTCGTGCTTATCCATCTTGTTGACCGCCACGATCAGCGGCACGCCGGCCGCCTTGGCATGGCTGATGGCCTCAATGGTTTGCGGCATGACGCCGTCATCGGCCGCCACCACCAGCACCACAATATCCGTGACCTGCGCGCCCCGCGCCCGCATGGACGAAAACGCCGCGTGGCCGGGCGTATCGAGGAAGGTGACGCGCTCACCGGTGGGCAGGCGCACCTGATAGGCACCGATATGCTGGGTGATGCCCCCCGCCTCCCCCGACGCCACATCGGCCGAGCGCAAAGCATCCAGCAAAGAGGTTTTTCCGTGATCCACATGGCCCATCACCGTAACGACCGGCGGGCGCGGCTCTTTTTCCTCATCCTCGTCGATCAGGCCTTCCAGGCCCTCTTCGACATCGCTTTCCGCGACGCGGCGCACGATATGCCCGAAATCGGTGGCGATCAGCTCGGCCGTGTCGGTATCGAGCACGTCGTTCATGGTGGCCATCGTGCCTTGGCGCATCAAATATTTGATGATGTCGGCCGCCCGCACCGCCATCCGATTGGACAATTCCTGGATGGTGATGGCCTCTGGGATGATCACGTCCCGCTTGGTCGCCTCCGCCGCGGCACCTCCGGCCCCATGGCTGCGCCGCTCGCGCTCTTTTTCCCGGGCACGCCGCATGGCCGCCAAGGAGCGCACTTTCTCATCATCGCCTTCGGTGATCCGCTCGACCATATCCAGCGTCAGCCGGCCGCCGACGCGGCGCTGGGGCTCGCCTTTCTTGGCGGGCTTGACCGGCGCGATCGGCACCGGGCGGCGCGCGGCTTTGACCCGCCCACCCAGCTCCGCCAGCAGGCTTTCGCGCTCATCGGGGCGGGCCTCTTCCACCGCGCGCGGGCCAGGCTGGCCAGTCGCTGCCACCGGTGGTTGCGCATCATCGTCCGCGCCCTCGGCCGCGGGTGCCTCGGGAACCGGAGCCGGCACTTCAGCCGGGCTGGGCGCGACATGGCCTTCGCGCAGACGGCGTGCGTCTTCCTGCTGCGCCAGCAAAGCCTGCTCTTCTTCGTGGTGCTTGCGCTGGGCATCCTCCAGCGCGGCGCGCTGTTCTTCGTCGGCTTTGGCGCGTTCGCGCCGATCGAGATCATCCGCCTGGGCGCGGGCAACCGCCTCATTGCGGCGGCGTTGCTCATCGTCTGAAAGGGCGCCGGGACGAATGGGCGCTTGGCTGCCGGGGCGCGGCGCGGGAGGCGCGCTACTGACCGGCCGGGCGACATTGGCCGGAATGGGACGCGGCCCGCCGGTGGCCGGCACCGCAGCTTGGGGCGGCGGCGCACTGCCTGGCGTAGGCGCTGAGGCCCCGCGGCGCTGCTTGGTTTCCACCACCACGGATTTCACGCGGCCGTGCGAAAAGCTCTGTTTCACCGTGCCGCTACTGGTGGTGCGGCTCAGCGTCAACGGCTTGCGTCCCGAAGCCGGCGTGTCATTGCGTTCGTTGGAGTCCGTCATGCTATTACGTATTATCCCGTCGCGCCGATACGACGCCAAGCCGCGGATCGATCCCCAACACCGATCCCAGCTTGCGCCGCTTAAAGCCATGAAGCCGGAGTGATGACGCGAAACCCTGCCAACCGGCTGATGTCAGCCGCCCAGCGCTGCGCCATGCGCTCTTGAAGCCAAGCAGCATGTACCACACGATCGCGGCCAAGCGCCATGCCCAATTCGGCGGAAGTGAAGCATCCCACCAATTCAGGCTCTTGGCCCCAGAGCCCAAAATGCAGCTTCACCAACTTGCCGCGGCCGTCCGGCGCGCCGTCGCTGGCCTCGATCAGGCTGAAGGGGGCGCGCAGACGCACGGCCGCCTCCACTTGCTCAAAGCCTAGCGCCAAAGCTGAAGCCTTCGCCCCCAGGCTGAAAAGATCAAGGCAGCGCTGCGCCAGGCGCGCTTCTACCAAATCCGCCAAGCCCAACGGGAGCTTGGCTGGCCGCTTGGCCGAGCGCGCAAAGGCATTCCGCTTGATCGCCAGCTCCACCGCGGCGCGATCGGCCCGCACCCAAACGCCCCGGCCCGGGGCCTTGACGCTCACATCGGGCGCCACCGCCCCATCGGGCGCGATCACGAAGCGGATCAGCTGCGCATCCTGCAGGTTCTCACCCGTGGCGGCGCAGCGCCGTTCGCGCGGCTTGACAGCGGCGCTCAGACGCCGCCCTCATCGTCCGCGGGCGCACCCTCGATCGCCACCGATGCCTCAACCCAGCCGACAGCCACCCGCGCGCCCATGATCAGGGCGTCCGCCGCTTCAGCCGACAAGGCGTAGCTTTCGAGCAAGCCAGCTTCGCGAATCCGCTCGCCATTCTTGGTTTCGAACCAGCCGCGCAGATCATCGCCGGTCAGCCCCGCGAAATCCTCCAGGCTCAGCACGGCTTTTTCCCCCAGCGTGACCGCCATCGGCAGGGTCAAACCCGGCACTTCCAGCAAAGCATCCTCGACGCCCAGCTCGCGCCGCTTCTCATCCTGGGCCGCCGCCTGGCGATCCAGGAATTCGCGGGCGCGCGTCTGCAATTCTTCGGCGATCTCTTCGTTCAGCCCCTCAATATAGGCCAGCTCATTCAAATCGACATAGGCCAAATCTTCAACAGATTCAAAGCCTTCCGCGGCCAGCAATTGCGCCATCATCTCATCGGCATCCACGGCGGACATAAACAAGGCCGAACGCGTGGCGAATTCCTTTTGGCGGCGCTCACTATCTTCATCTTCGGTGATGATATCGATGGCCCAGCCGGTCAGCTGCGAAGCCAAGCGCACATTCTGGCCGCGCCGGCCGATGGCCAAGGACAATTGGCTTTCACCCACCACGACTTCCACGCGGTTATTATCCGGTTCCAGCACCACTTTGGTGACTTCCGCCGGCTGCAAGGCGTTAACGATAAAGGTGGCCGGATCGGACGACCACGGGATGATATCGATCTTCTCGCCCTGCAATTCCCCAACCACCGCCTGCACGCGCGCACCGCGCATGCCCACGCAGGCCCCCACCGGATCGATGGAGCTTTCATGGCTGATCACCGCGATTTTGGCGCGGGAGCCTGGATCGCGCGCGGCCGCCTTGATCTCAATAATCCCCTCATAAACCTCCGGAACCTCTTGGGCGAACAGCCGAATCATGAATTCGGGCTTGGCCCGCGATAGGAAGATCTGTGGGCCTTTCGCTTCGCGGCGCACATCAAAGATATAGGCGCGCACGCGATCCCCCTGGTGGAGATTTTCGCGCGGGATGGCTTCGTTGCGCCGAATAATTCCCTCCGCCCGGCCCAGATCAACCACGATATTGCCGTACTCAACCCGCTTGGCCACGCCGTTAATGACCTCACCGACGCGGTCTTTATACTCAAGGAATTGGCGCTCCCGCTCGGCTTCGCGCACTTCGTGATTGATCACCTGCTTGGCAGTTTGGGCGGCGACGCGGCCAAATTCCATGGGTGGCAGGATTTCCTCGTACACCTTGCCCACCACGGCCGCCTTGTCGCGCTTGAGCGCCTCGCGCAGCAGCATATCGGTGGCGGGATTGAAAGGGCGGATTTCATCGGTGAGGGCGCTCTCGTCCACCACGGTCAAGCAGCGCTTCAGCACCATTTCCCCGGTCTTGTGGTCAATCACGGCGCGGATATCGTTCTCGACGCCGTAACGCGAGCGCGCGGCCTTTTGCAAAGCGTGCTCCATGGCCTCGATGACGATCTCGCGCTCAATGCCCTTTTCGCGGGCTACCGCGTCGGCGATTTGCAGGATTTCGAGGCGGTTTGCGGAAACTCCGACATGGCTCATTGCGGATCTTGCTCCTGAACTTCCAAAGGATCTTCGTCTTCAGCCTCGCTGGCCGCGAGCGCGCGCTGCTTGGCAGCCTTCAAGCTTTCGGCGATCAGTGCGTCGGTCAAAACCAAGCGCGCCTCGCTCATGGCGGAAAATGCCAGCCGCGCGGGGATGAGCGAATCGGCCAGCTGCAGCACCACCTCATCGCCCTCAACCGCCGCGATCACTCCGCGAAAGCGGCGCCGATCCCCCAAGGCACGCGCCAGCTCGATCTTGGCTTCATGCCCCGCAAAACGGGAAAAATCGGCCAACGCCACCAGAGGGCGATCGATGCCGGGCGAAGAGACCTCCAGATCGTACTCGCTCGCGATCGGGTCTTGTGCCTCCAGCACCGGGGAAACGGCGCGCGACAGCGTTTCGCAATCCTCTATGCCCATCTCGCCATCGGCGAGGCGTTCGGCCATGATTTGCAGGCGTTTGCGCCGCAGCCCAGCCACGCGCACGCGCACCAGCCGGTAGCCGAGCTCGGCTGCGACCGGCTCGATCGCCGCGATGACCTTCTCCTCCAACGGATTTTGCGCACGCATGCACGGGTTCCAGAATGCAAAAAGCGGCGAGCCAGATGGCCCGCCGCTAACAGCCCCATCCGGGGCAATCAGCCTTGATGCTTCTTGCTAGCAGGCTTTTGCGCGCTTGTCACCTAGAGTATCCCGATTTGACCTATCTCAGGTCAAATCGGGTGAATCCGCTCTACACTCAGTGATTAGACCCGTTCTGTTGCGAAAACCGTGTCACACTTTTCGGGAAAGGGTCTAGCATCCTGGACCAGTTGATTAGAAATTGCGTCATCCCACCGGGCCGTAGGCAGCGCCTTGCGTCATCCCACCGGGCCGTAGGCAGCGGTGGGATCCATGGCTTTGGATGCCAAAGCTCCGCGCTGCGCGCGTCCAGTGGCATGACGGAGGGTTATTGCGTCATCCCACCGGGCCGTAGGCAGCGGTGGGATCCATGGCTTTGGATGCCAAAGCTCCGCGCTGCGCGCGTCCAGTGGCATGACGGAGGGTTATTGCGTCATCCCACCGGGCCGTAGGCAGCG
>JAKFWI010000083.1 GCA_021731965.1 Hyphomonadaceae bacterium
AAGCTGTTCATGCATGGCCGCAGCCAGGCTGTGCGTTTGCCCAAGGAATTCCGCTTCGAGGGAACCGAAGTCCGCGTGAGCCGCGTTGGCGACAAGGTGATCCTTGAGCCGATGGAAAAGCCGCCGTTTGACGTCGACGCGCTGTGGGCGACGCTCGACGCCATGGGGGCGCGCGACTTCCTCCCCGATGGCCTGCCCGATGATCCGCCCGTCGAGCCCGAACATTTCGGTATGGATTGAGCGGCCTGATGTTTGCTCTCGACACAAACATCATCATTTACGCGATTAACCGTCGCCGCCCGGAGCTCGCGGCGCGGATTTCGCACGAGCTACGCGATGGTCGACCGCTGATTGTTCCCGCGATCGTGCGGTACGAACTTGAATACGGCTTCGCCAAGAGCGAGCGGCGCTGCGCCGATCGCGCTAATCTGGAAACGCTGTTGGCGCGCGGCTTCGAGCAGCCGGCCTTCGACGAAGACGACGCTGCCGAGGCGGGCGACATCCGCGCCGCCCTCCAAGCGCTGGGAACGCCCATTGGCCCCTATGACATCCTCATCGCCGCGCAGGCTCGTCGGCACGGCGCGGTGCTGGTGACCCTCAACCGCCGCGAGTGCGAGCGCGTGCCGGGCCTGATGGTTACGGATTGGGCAAGGTGAACCAACGTCAACCAACGTCAAGATCGCCTAGCGCATTTTCAACAAAAGTGTCGTCGCGGTTTTGTGCCCGAATATGCGCAAGTTCAAGGTTATAGAGCATTTTCAACAAAAAGCCTGCTCCAAAACACGCAAACCCATTTTTGAAGTGGGTGTTGGCCAGACCGATCAGCCTGCGCATGATTGCG
This sequence comes from Hyphomonadaceae bacterium, assembly GCA_021731965.1. Classification (GTDB taxonomy): domain Bacteria; phylum Pseudomonadota; class Alphaproteobacteria; order Caulobacterales; family Aquidulcibacteraceae. The sequence continues at coordinate 842 of JAKFWI010000083.1, forward strand.
ACGATGGCGTCTTTGCGGGCCGTCTTCTAAACGTCCAATTCTTCCACGAATTTGGCATTGGCGGTGATGAATTGATAGCGCAACTCAGGCTTGCGGCCCATCAATGCTTCGAGCAGCGCCTCAAATTCCTTGTCCACCTCGGCGATGGTGACGCGCGCCAGCGTGCGCGTGGCGGGATCCATGGTGGTTTCGCGCAATTGCGCCGGCATCATTTCGCCCAGGCCCTTAAAGCGCGACACGTCCGGCGCACGCCCCTTGAAGGTGGTGCGCATGAGTTCTTCGCGGTGCGCATCATTGCGCGCGTAGACCGAAAGCTTGCCGCTGCTGAGCCGGTAAAGCGGCGGCATGGCCAGATAAAGTCGCCCGGCTCGGATCAGCTCGGGCATCGAAACGTGGAAATAGGTGATCAGCAAAGAGGCGATATGCGCCCCATCGACATCGGCGTCGGTCATGATCACCACGCGCTCATAGCGCAAATCCGCCAGCTTAAATTTGGCCCCCGAGCCGCAGCCCAAAGCCAGCGCCAAATCGGCCAATTCCTGATTGGAGCGCGCCTTCTCGCCCGCCGCGCTGGCCACGTTGAGGATTTTACCGCGCAGCGGCAAAACGGCCTGGGTGACGCGATCACGCGCCTGCTTGGCGGAGCCGCCCGCGCTATCGCCTTCAACCAGGAACAACTCGGTGCCGGCCGCTTCCTGGCGCGCGCAATCGGTGAGCTTGCCCGGCAAACGCAGCCGCCGCGTGGGTGACTGGCGCGCGACATCACGGTCTTTGCGCCGGCGCAGGCGCAGCTCGGCCTGGGTGAGCACCCATTCCAGCAGCCGATCGGCCTCTTTGGCCGAAGCCGCCAGCCAATGATCGAACGGATCACGAACGGCCAATTCCACGATTTTGGCGGCCTCCGCCGAGCCGAGCCGCCCTTTGGTCTGCCCCTGAAACTCGGGCTCTTTGATGAAGATGGAAATCAAGGCGGCGGCCGTGCTCATGACATCGTCCGGCGTGATGGTGCTGGCGCGGCGATCGCCCTTCAATTCTGCATAGGCCCGCAGGCCCTTGCACAACACGCTGCGCAGGCCCTGTTCATGCATGCCGCCATCGGGGGTGGGGATGGTGTTGCAATAGGAATGCATCAGCCCATCCGCCTCGCCGAAGCCATCCTCCACCCAGGCCACCGCCCACTCCACACGGCCATGCCCGCTGACACGTTCGGAGCGGCCAACGAAGGGCTCAAGGGTGACGCAGCGCCGCGCGTGCGAGAGCTCTTTGAGGTAATCGGCCAGCCCGTTGGGAAAGCGCAGCACCGCCTCTTGCGGCACGGTTTCGCTGCCCTTCAGGCATTCGGGCGCGCAGCGCCAGCGGATTTCCACGCCGGGCTGCAGATAGGCCTTGGAGCGCGCCATCGAGAACAGCTTGTGCGGCTTCCACTCCAGATCCCCGAAAATCTGCCGATCGGGGTGAAAGCGCACGCTGGTGCCGCGCCGGTTCGGGGCCGCGCCGATAAGCTTAAGCGGGCCTTGCGGCAGGCCGCGAGAATATTCCTGGCGAAACAGTTTGCGATCGCGCGCCACCTCCACGTGCAGCAGATCCGACAGTGCGTTGACCACGGATATGCCAACCCCGTTGAGGCCGCCAGAGGTGGGGTAGGCCTTGTCGGAAAACTTGCCGCCCGCGTGCAGCGTGGTCAAGATCACCTCCAGCGCTGATTTTTTCGGAAAGCGCGGATGCGGATCGATCGGGATGCCGCGGCCGTTATCGATCACCGTGAGGCTGCCATCCGCCGAGAGGCAGACATCGATCCGATCAGCGTGGCCGGCGATCGCTTCGTCCATGGAATTGTCCAGGACCTCCGCGAACAAATGGTGCAGTGCCCGCTCATCCGTGCCGCCGACATACATGCCAGGGCGGCGCCGGACGGGCTCCAGCCCCTCCAAAACCTCGATATCCTTGGCGGAATAATCACTTTCGCCAAGGCCAACGCTGAGAGGCTTTTGCCTGCTGCTCGCAATAGCCATCGGGCCATCCTTTTCACCAGGTTCAACCCGCCCAGGACTCGGTTGCTAAAGCGTTAATCGGGCGGTGAAAAGGCGGCGCGCGCCGCCATCTCTGGTCTACGCCTTGTAATACATTTCGAATTCCACCGGGTGCGGATGGGTTTCGACGCGATCGAGTTCTTCTTGCTTCAGCGCGATATAGGCATCGAGCAAATCATCGCTCATGACAGCGCCCTTTTTGAGAAAGGCGCGGTCTTGGTCCAGCGCGCTCAAAGCTTGGCCCAGGCTGGCGCACACGGTGGGCACATCCTTCAATTCCTCGGGCGGCAAATCATAGAGGTTTTTATCGAGGGCATCGCCCGGATGGATGCGCTGCTCAATGCCATCGAGCCCGGCCATCAAGAGGGCCACATAGGTCAGATACATATTGCCCGCCGCATCGGGAAAGCGGCATTCGATGCGCTTGGCCTTGGCTGAGGGCACCACCGGGATGCGGATGGAGGCGGAGCGGTTGCGCGCCGAATAGGCCAGCAAAACCGGGGCCTCATAGCCAGGCACCAGGCGCTTATAGGAATTGGTGGTGGAATTGGCGAAAGCGTTGATGGCGCGTGCGTGCTTGATAATGCCGCCAATGTAATGGAGGCAGGTTTCGGAAAGATCCGCGTAGCGATCCCCAGCAAACAGATTCTTGCCGCCCTTCCAGATGGATTGATGCACATGCATGCCCGAGCCGTTATCGCGGTAATAGGGCTTTGGCATGAAAGTGGCTGTCTTGCCATAAGAGGCGGCCACATTGTGGATGATGTATTTATAGAGATTCATCTTATCGGCCATGCGCGTCAGCGTGGCGAATTTGAGCCCCAATTCGTGCTGGGCGGGGGCAACTTCATGGTGGTGCTTTTCCGGCTCCAGGCCGATTTCGCCCATAACCGAGAGCATTTCTCCGCGCAAATCCTGGGCCGAATCGATCGGCGGCAATGGGAAATACCCGCCCTTGGGGCCCGGCCGATGGCCCATATTACCGCCCTCATAGGGCTTGGCCGAATTGCCCGGCAATTCCACGCTATCGAAGGAATAGCCGGTATTGTGGGGCTCTACACTCCAGCGGACATCGTCGAAGATGAAAAACTCGGCCTCGGGGCCAAAAAACGCCGTTTCGCCAATACCGGTACTGGCCAGATAGGTCTCGGCCTTTTTGGCGGTGGAGCGCGGATCGCGGTTATAGGGCTGCATGGTGGCCGGCTCGAGCACGTCGCAAAACAGCGCCAACGTGGTCTGCTGGAAGAAGGGATCGATGTGCGCGCCTTCGGCATCGGGCATCATCACCATGTCGGATTCGTTGATGGCCTTCCAGCCGGCGATGGAGGAGCCATCAAACATCAGCCCGTCCTGGAAAAAGCTGTCATCCACCTGCGAGACATCGTAGGTCATGTGGTGCATTTTGCCGCGCAAATCTGTAAAGCGAAGGTCCACAAATTGGACTTCTTGCTCTTTGATCAGCTTGCGTACTTCGTCAGACATTCCAACCATCCTAATGTCGTTGAGTTAAACTGCCGCGGGCCCGGTTTCACCGGTGCGAATACGAATGACGTTTTCCACGTCCATCACGAAAATTTTGCCATCGCCGATCTTGCCGGTTTTGGCCCCTTGGATAATCGCCTCGATGGCACCATCCAGCAGCGCCTCTGGCACCACCACTTCGATCTTCAGCTTGGGCAGGAAATCCACAACATATTCCGCGCCGCGGTAAAGCTCCGTGTGGCCTTTTTGGCGGCCAAAGCCCTTGGCTTCGCTGACTGTCATGCCTTCCACGCCAAGGGCCTGGAGAGCTTCTTTCACTTCATCAAGTTTGAACGGCTTGATGATGGCTTCGATTTTTTTCATGGACGGGTCCCAACCAGCGACTGCTTGACTCGCATGCTAGACCCGTTCCCGAAAAGTGTGACGCGGTTTTTGCAACAGAACGGGTCTAATGACTTAGTGTAGAGCGGATTCATCCGATTTGACCAGATTCAGTCAAATCGGGATCCGCTCTAGCGCCGCAAGCCCAGACTTCGCAATGCTGCGGTGCAAAAAACCCGCCTCCGGAGCAATGGGGACCCTGTGATGCGGTTCGTGAAGCGGTTAGCGCGGCGGGCCGATCGGCCCATCCTCGCCACGCTCGCGCGTGCGAGCCGCGACCTGAAAGCTGGCGGTGGGCGCCTCCACCGGGGTGAGGACGGCGGCGCGCAAACGCCCACTGGCACCTGCACGCCAGGTGACGGCCATCGGCTGCGCCTCGAACGGGATGGGGCGGCTGGCGTCCTGCACCTCGGCGGCGGCTGGCGCAGCATCCAGACCAGCCGTGACATAGGCCCCGCCCTGGGCCCAGCCTTGCTCCTCCACCTCAGCCGCAAGGGTTTCTGGCGTATTGAAGGCCTCGAGGGATGGAGTGATCGGCTTAAGCCCCGCAAACAGTGCGGCCGCGCTGACCATGGCCAGCAAAGCGACGGCCGCGGCCGGCCAAGCCTGCTCGCGCACCGGCAGATCGCCATTGGGTCGCCCGCACACCGCGCGCACGGCTTCCTTCAACTCGCGCCATTCGGGGCCGGTGGTATCTTCCGGCCAATTGGCGAAAGAAATGCAGGGCCCATCGATCGGCCGGTGGACGGGATCGATCTCGATCTGCACCAAAGCTTTGCGCTCAGAGGCCTCCTGGGCCGGATCACCCACCCAGCGAGAGGTAACACTGGAGAAAGACCAAATCACCAACACGCAGCGCGCGCGCCGGGCGCTTTCTGCCGCGGCATCGCCGACCACGCCGAGATCGGTGGACTCCCAGTGCACATCATAGCCCGCCTGCTGGAGCATGCGCGCAATGCGCTGGGCGATTGGGCGATCATGGTGGGAGGCCACGATGAAGATTTGAGGCGTGACGCGCATATTATCCTTCGATGCTCGTCTCGGTGAATAAGCCGGGCTAGAGCTGTATTTTGATCCCAACCCGGCCACATATCTTGCGCGTTTGTCACCTTGGCGTCCAGCGCTATGCCCGCTGTGGCCGCTGGCTCCGGACGACTGTTGCGCGATTGCCGCACTGGGCTTCGGCGGTACCGTTTCCCGCGCTGCCATCGCGTTGGCCCTGCAGCGCTTGATCCGGCGCCCGCCCTATCACCAACAATTCAGGGTCTTGCTGGGGCGAGACCCGCACCATGGCTTGCGCGAAGCACGCAAATGCGCTGGAACGCGCATGGACAAAAGATTCCGGGCGCACTGCATGGCGAAAATCCTCATCGACGACGACGAAATCGATGTTCCAGGCGAATACACCCTGTTGCAGGCCTGCGAAGCCGCGGGGCGGGAAATCCCGCGCTTTTGCTATCATGAGCGCCTGTCGATCGCGGGCAATTGCCGCATGTGCCTGGTAGAAGTGAAAGGCAGCCCAAAGCCGGTCGCGTCGTGTGCCCAGCAGGTCAAGGATCAGCGCCCCGGTCCCAACGGGGAGCCCCCCGCGGTGGTGACGCGTAGCGCCTTGGTGAAAAAAGCCCGCGCCGGAGTGATGGAATTTCTGCTGATCAATCATCCGCTCGATTGCCCGATCTGCGATCAAGGCGGGGAGTGCGATTTGCAAGATCAGGCCATGGCCTACGGGCGCGGCGGCTCGCGCTTCGATGAAAACAAGCGGGCTGTCGCGGATAAAAACATGGGGCCCTTGGTCAAAACCGCAATGACGCGCTGCATCCAATGCACGCGCTGCGTGCGCTTCGCGCAGGAAATCGCCGGCGTGCCCGAAATCGGCGCGATCAGTCGCGGCGAGGACATGGAAATCACCACCTATTTGGAGGCCACGTTAGGCAGCGAGCTTTCCGCCAATGTGATCGATTTGTGCCCGGTGGGCGCGCTGACCTCCAAGCCCTATGCCTTCAATGCCCGCCCCTGGGAATTGAGCAAAACCGAAACCGTGGACGTGATGGACGCGGTCGGCTCCAACATCCGGTTGGATAGCCGTGGGCCCGAAGTGCTGCGCGCGCTGCCGCGCCTCAATGAAGGCATCAACGAAGAGTGGATTTCCGACAAGACGCGCTATGCGGTGGATGGCCTGCGCCGCCAGCGGCTGGATCAGCCTTATGTGCGCGAAAACGGCGCTTTGCGCCCCGCGACCTGGGACGAGGCGCTGAGCCGGGCCGCCAGTGCGCTATCGGGCGCTCCGGCACGGATCGCGGCCTTGGCAGGGGATTTGGCGTGCGCCGAAAGCATGAAGGCCGCGCTCGATCTCCTGCGCGCGCTGGGCGTTGCCAATATGGATTGCCGCCAAGATGGCGCGGCCCTGGATGGCAGAGGCCAACGTCAAGGCTGGCTGTTCAACACCAGCATAGCGGGCATCGAGCAGGCCGATGCCATTTTGTTGATCGGCACCAATCCCCGCTTTGAGGCCCCGTTGATCAATGCGCGCATCCGCAAGACCTGGCGCGCGCATGCCACCGCGATCGGCATGATCGGTGAGCAAGTGGATCTCACCTATCCTTATGCCTATTTGGGGGCCGGCCCACGCACCTTGCAGGATGTGGCGCAGGGGGAGCAGGGTTTTGCCCAGATACTGAAAAATGCCAAGCGGCCGATGCTGATCCTGGGCATGGGGGCTCTGGCGCGGCCCGATGGTCATGCCATCCTGCGCTTGGCCGGGCGTATCGCGGCCGCGTGTGGCCTGGTCCGCCCCACCGAAAATTGGAATGGCTTCAACGTGCTGCATAGCGCCGCGGCGCGTGTCGGCGGGATGGATCTCGGCTTCGTGCCGGGGGAAGGCGCCATGGGCACCAAAGCCATCCTCGAGGCCGCGGGCAGTGGCGGGCTGGACGCGCTGTTGCTGCTCGGGGCGGATGAAGTGGCAATCCAAAAATCGCGGGCCGTGACCATTTATCTTGGCAGCCATGGGGAGCGCGGCGCGGCACAAGCCGACATCATCTTGCCCGGAGCGGCGTATTCCGAGAAGAACGCCATTTGGGTGAACACCGAGGGGCGGGTGCAATATGGGCAAAGGGCCGTGCCGCCCAAGGGCCAGGCACGCGAAGATTGGGCCATTTTACGGGCGCTCTCGGCGCGGCTGAACAAGCCCTTGCCCTATGATGATCTGTTCGCGCTGCGCAAGGCCATGATCCAGGATCATCCATCCTTTGGCGCGGTGGATTATGCGCCGGGTGCCAACGACGCCGCGCAGTTTCGCCCCGCTGAGCTTGGCAAGGAGGGGCCGCTGGACGAGGCGTTGTTTCGCTCGCCGATCAGCAATTTCTACTTCACCAACGCCATCGCCCGATTGAGCGAAACCATGGCGGCGTGCTCGGCCGCGGCGGATGCGGCCCGTGCCCAGTCTGCGAAAGGGGCCAAGCATGGCTGAGCTGCTCGCGACCTGGGGGCCGATAACCGGCTTTTGGTTTGGCCTGGCGCAAATCCTGGCCTTCATGGTGGGGCTGCTGCTGCTGCTCGCCTTCGTGCTGCTCTGGGATCGCAAGACCTGGGCGGCGGTGGCGCTGCGCAAGGGGCCCAACGTGGTGGGGCCGTTTGGCCTGCTGCAATCCTTCGCCGATTTCATCAAATTCGTGCTGAAGGAGATCGTCATCCCGGCCGGGGCCAATAAAACCGTTTTCCTGCTGGCCCCTTTGGCCATGTTCACCTTGGCCTTCGTGGCCTGGGCGGTGGTGCCGGTGGCGCCGGGCTGGGTGATTTCCAATACCAATGTCGGGGTGTTGTATATTCTGGCGATCTCCTCTTTGGGGGTTTACGGTATCATTTTGGGCGGCTGGGCCTCGAACTCGAAATACCCATTCCTGGGGGCGTTGCGCTCCACCGCGCAAATGATTTCCTATGAAGTCTCCATCGGGTTTGTGATCATCACCGTGCTGCTGCTGGTGGGCTCGTTGAACCTTTCCAGGATCGTCGATGCGCAGGCCGGCGGCTTTTGGATGTGGAATGCTTTCCGCTTTCCCACCGTTTTCATCATGCTGCCCATGTTTGTGGTGTTTTTCATTTCATCCTTGGCGGAAACCAATCGCCCGCCTTTTGATCTGCCCGAGGCGGAATCTGAATTGGTGGCCGGCTATCAGGTGGAATATTCCTCCACGCCTTATCTGCTGTTCATGATCGGGGAATAT
>JAKFWI010000249.1 GCA_021731965.1 Hyphomonadaceae bacterium
CGCACCGGCAGGATTTCATGGCGCGCATCATAAAGGGCCGGCCGTAGCAAATCATTCATCCCGGCATCGAGCACGATGATGCGCCGCTCTGCGCGCTCCTGCACCCGAATGACGCGCGTCAGCAAAACCCCGGCATTGGCCGCGATCACCCGGCCGGGCTCAAGCGCGAGTTCGACGGCAAAGCCCGCCAAAGCCCGCGTCACGGCCTGGGCATAGGCCAGCGGCCCGGGCAGGCTATCGCTTTCGGCATAGGGTGCGGCCAGGCCCCCGCCCAGATCTAGGCGCAGCAAGGGCAAACCGCGGGCGCGCAAGCGCTCCGCCGCCGCCCGCATGAGGCCGATGGCGCGCTCCAGCGGCTGCAAATCGGTGATCTGCGAGCCGATATGCATGGCCAACCCAACAGGGCGCAGCGCGCTTGATGCGGCGGCCTGGGCATAGAGCGTCTCCGCTTGCTCCAAGGACACGCCGAATTTCGACGAAGCCTGCCCCGTAGTGATCTTGCTGTGGCCGCCCGCACCGATATCAGGATTGACCCGCAAAGCGCAGACCGGGCGCGTTCCCGTGTCTTTGGCCAGGCTTTCCAGCAAAACCAATTCTGCCGGGCTTTCGACATTGATCTGGTATAGGCCGAGCCCGAGGGCATAGCGCAATTCTTCGGCCGTCTTGCCGACCCCGGAGAAAATGATCCGCTCCGGCGCAATGCCGGCCGCCAGCGCGCGCTCGATCTCCCCAGCCGATACCACATCCGCGCCCGCCCCGAGGCCCGCCAGCAGCGCCAGAACGGCCAGATTGCCATTGGCTTTGACCGCAAACGCGATCAAAGGCCGGTGGGCGCTAAACGCTTCTTGCAGCGCCAGAAAATGCCGCTCCAGCGTGGCTTGGGCATAGACGTAAACAGGCGTGCCGACCTCCTGCGCGATGCGCGCCAGAGGCACGTCCTGCGCAAACAACACGCCATCGCGATAAGCGAAATGGCGCATCAGGGAGTGGAAACCGGGGCGACCGGTGCCGCTGCAGGATTTTCCTTCTCTGCCTTGGCTTTGGCCGCCGCAGCGGCTTTGGCGGCCTCTTCGGCGCGCTGCGCCTCATAGGCACGGCGATCCGCGCCGAGCAATGGCGCCGGACGGGCCAAATCCCCGCGCAGGCCACACGCGCTCAGCAAGCAAGCCAAAACGACGACACTACCAATCAAACGCGCCATGGATCACTTCTCCTCCGTCTGCACTCTTGCGTGCCACCGCGCGATTTGCTCCCCCACCCGGATGGGCGCAGCCCCGCCATAACTCGTTCGGCTGGCGAGGGCGTGCTGCGCCCCCAAAACCGCATACACACCGGCAGTGATGCGCGGCTCGATGCGCTGCATTTCGGACAGGGACAAGCCGGCCAGGTCAAGCCCCAATGTCTCGGCGCGCGCGACAATTGCACCCGTGGCATGGTGCGCTTCCCGGAAGGGCAGGCCCAGAGCGCGCACCAGCCAATCCGCCAGATCCGTGGCATCGGCATAGCCCGTATTGGCCATTTGTCGCATGCGCTCCCTGTTGGGCTGCAAATCGCGGACCATGGCCGTCATGGCCGCCAGGCTCAATTCCAGCGCGTCAAAAGCATCGAAAACCGCGGGCTTGTCCTCCTGCAGGTCCTTGGAATAGGCCAGCGGCAGGGCTTTCATCAAAGTCAGCAACTGGATCAGCGCGCCATTGATGCGCCCGGTCTTGGCGCGCACAAGTTCGGCGGCATCGGGATTGCGCTTTTGCGGCATGATGGATGAGCCGGTGGTCAAGGCATCGGAAAGGCGGGCAAAGCCAAACGCCGGGCTCACCCACAGCACGATTTCCTCAGCCAGGCGCGAAAGATGCGCCGCACATTGGGCGGCCGCCGAAACCGCCTCGATGGCGAAATCGCGCGAGGAGACCGCATCGAGCGAATTGGCCATAGGACGATCAAAGCCCAGCGCCGCCGCCGTGGCGTGGCGATCGATGTCAAAACTGGTGCCGGCCAAAGCCGCCGCCCCCAAAGGACATTCATTCATGCGCGTGGCGGCGTCGAGAAAGCGGCCGCGGTCGCGCTCCGCCATTTCCACATAGGCCAGCAGATGATGGGCAAAGCTGACGGGCTGGGCGCTCTGCAAATGCGTGAAGCCGGGCATGATCGTGCTGGCATGGGCGGCTGCCAAATCGAGCAAAGCGCACTGATATCCACGCACCGCCCCCGCCGCTTCCTCGCAGGCTTGGCGCGTCCATAGCCGAAAATCGGTCGCCACCTGATCATTGCGCGAGCGCGCGGTGTGCAGCCGCCCCGCCGGGGGGCCGATCAGCTCCGCGAGACGCGCCTCCACGTTCATGTGGATGTCCTCGTACTCTGCGCGGAAAGGAAAGCTGCCAGCTTGCAGCTCCCCCATGATGTGCACCAGCCCGCCGTCTATAGCAGCGCCATCAGCGGCGGAAATCACCTGTTGTTTTACCAGCATGGCGCAGTGCGCGCGCGAGGCTGTGACATCTTGAACTGCTAAACGCTGATCCACAGAGATGGACGCATTGATGCGCTGCATGATAGCCGCTGGGCTAGAAGAGAAGCGGCCACCCCACATGGCGTTGGCGGTGCCAGCGCGCGGATGATTGGAAGAAGGTTCGGACATGACGCAGCCACACACTCCTAAAAAGCCCGGCAAATCCTTGTTGCCCGCAATCGCGGGCCTGGCGATCGTTGCCGGCTTGATCGCCGGTGTCTATGTGCTTTCGTCGGCCACGTCCAAGCCGAAGGCAGAGGCCAGCGCTTCGCTTGCTTCGGGCACGGCCGCCGCGGCGGCACAGTCCGGCTATGGTCGCTTCGCCACCGGGGCCTTATCCCGGCTGCAAATCATCGCTTCCCCGCCGGCCCAGCCCGATCTGCCCCTCTATGGCAGCGATGGTGCCCCCACCCAGCTGGCGGCTTTTCGCGGCAAGGCCACCTTGGTCAATGTTTGGGCCACTTGGTGCGCGCCGTGTATCAGCGAAATGCCCACTTTGGCCGCACTCGCGACCGAATACCGCGATCGCGGCCTGCTGGTCGTGCCCGTCAGTATTGACGAGGCCAACAAGGCTTCCCAGGCCCGCGATGTCCTCAAGGGCCTGTCGGGCGGCGCGCTCGATTTCTACATCGAGCCCAGCAAGCAATTGCCCGTGGCCTTGCTCCCCAAGGGCGGCGCACTGGGCGTGCCCGTGACCATTTTGTACGATTCCCAAGGGCGTGAGATTGCGCGCCTGACGGGTGGTGCCGATTGGGCCAGCCCGCAAGCGCACGCGCTGATCGATGCGGCGCTGGCGGCCTCCTGAGCCCTTACGATAGACCAGAAAGCGCCAATTCCAGCCGGCTAGATTGCGCCAGCACTGCGCCGGGCGCGGCCGGGGCGGCTGGGGGCTTGGCACTGACGAACAGTGCCGCCAAAGCGGCAGCCTCTGTTTGGGCTTCGGCTTTGCTGGATGCGGGCACGGCCAATTCACCAACCAGCTGAACCACCAGCTGCGCCATGCCAAACGCATCCTGGTACTCGATCGCGTTGCTCACCACGCCGCCTTGCACACCCTCGGCGTATTCGGCGCGCATATGCACCAACAAGGCGCGGATCACGGCTGAGTGATCATAGGCCCCGCTCGGCTGCAGGGCGCGCACCGCGTCCTCGGCGGGCTTATAGAGGGGCGCGATCTGCGACGCGTCACGTCCTGCCGCGGCCGCCGCGTTCAGCGCGTCAAAGGGGGCTTGCGGGGGTGTGGCCCGAACGGCGGCAAACACCTCGCGGTGTGCCTCGAAGACTTCGTAGATGGGATGGGCGAAATGCGGGGCCGCGGCCTGCACCTCGCCTTCCTTGACCAAAGCTTGGGCCACCGAAAGATGGGCCCGCATCAGCGCGACAGCCAAGGCTTGCTGCTCCAGCGGGCCAAGGCCGGCAAAAGCGGCGTCGCCAGCCCCGCCGCCATGCTCGGAGCCGCTCTCGCCAGACTCGCCGCCTCCAGTCACCGCGGCCGCAGCGACCGGTGCCTCGCCTTTCTCGCTTGGCCCGCAGCCCACCAAAGCGCCAGCCGAAAGCAGCGCTGCCGCGCCCGCGGCGCTCCATAGCCTTGCCCTAAATGTGATCATACCCTGCACTCCTGCGAAAAGTAGCGATAGCCGGCCGCGGCGCTAATTGCAAATCATTCGCAATAGCTTTAATGCCATCCCCACAAGGTCCGTTCATGCTATTTCTGCTTCAAAGCGTTTTGCTGCCCGAGGACGTCGCGCGCGTGCGCAGCCGCCTGGCAGACGCCGATTGGATCGATGGTCGCAAGACCGCAGGCCCCGCCGCGAGCGCCGTGAAGGCCAATCTCCAGGCTCAGCGCTGCGTGCCAGAGCGTGCTTTGGCCCAATTCGTCTGCGAGGCCTTGGCGCGCCACAGCGTGTTCCAGGCCTGCGCCTGCCCGAGCCGCCCGCTGCATGTGCTGTTTTCGCGCTATCAGCCCGGCATGGCCTATGGCCTGCATAATGATGATGCCCTTATGGGCAGCGATATGGCCCGTATTCGCACGGATTTTGCCATCACGCTGTTTCTGGCGGATCCCGATAGCTATGCCGGCGGCGCGCTCATCCTGGATGGCCCGGCGGGGGAGCAAGCCATCAAGCTGGCGGCGGGGGATGGCGTGCTCTATGCCGCCGGGGCGCTGCACCGGGTTGAGCCTGTCACTTCCGGGGAGCGCTTGGCCGCGGTGGTTTGGGGCCAGAGCCTCATTCGTGACGCCGGCGCGCGGGCCTTGCTGTTTGACCTGACGCAGGCCCGTTGGGCCTTGCCGGCTGATGCCGCGGAGGCGGCTTTGCGCATCGATCAGGTCTTGGCCAATCTCATGCGGCGCTGGGCTGATCCGTGATCTCGACGAAAGCCAGCCAGGATGCCAGCAAGCCCATCAGCACGGCGTAAGGCACCAGCAGCAGCAAAGCCAAGGGAATGATGGTGGTCAACGTGCCTTGGCCGAGAAACTCCAAGGGTGCCGGGATCGCATCCGAGCCAGTTTGCGAACTCACGATCGCGACCACCACCGGCAACAAAATGGCGGTCAACACGCCGAAGAACAGGAAAGTCGCCACCACATCGGCGCGGCTGCGCACGGCGATCTTGCGCATGATCAACGTCAGCAGGGAAAAGTCCGTGGAGAGCAAGCAAGCCGCCAGTCCGATCAAGCCGATTGAGGCATCATCAGAAACAAAGCCGTAAAACGGCGGCGCAGCCGCCAACACCGCGACCACACTGAGCCACAGCAAAGCCGGGCGGCGCACCACCAGGCGGCGAACATAAGCCGGCCTGCTGTGCAGGCGGGAAAGGGTATAGCTAAAAGCCACTTTTCGTCCTTTAGCGCGTCGGGACCGGCGTGTCGCCGCGATAATCATAAAACCCGCGTTGGGTTTTGCGACCCAGCCAGCCGGCCTCCACATATTTCACCAGCAGCGGGCAGGGGCGGTATTTGGTATCGGCCAAGCCCTCATTCAGCACCTGCATGATGGACAAGCACGTATCGAGGCCGATGAAGTCGGCCAATTCCAGCGGGCCCATCGGATGGTTGGCCCCCAAGCGCAGCGCCTTGTCGATCGCCTCCACCGTGCCGACGCCTTCATACAGCGTATACACCGCCTCATTGATCATCGGGATCAGCACGCGGTTGACGATGAAAGCGGGGAAATCCTCAGCATTGGCGATGGTTTTTCCCAGCCGCTCGACGAATTGCAGCGTGGCCTCATAGGTTTCCTGGCTGGTGGCCAGCCCGCGCACCAATTCCACCAATTTCATCAGCGGCACGGGGTTCATGAAATGAACGCCGATGAATTTTTCCGGGCGCTCAGTCCCCGCCGCCAGCCGGGTGATCGAGATGGATGACGTGTTGGAGGCAATGATCGTATGCGGGGAAACGATGGAACGCAGGCTGGAGAAAATCTGGCGTTTCAGATCGCTGATCTCAGCCGCCGATTCGATGATCAGATCGCAGCGGCCAAGCTCGGGCAAAGCCGGGGTCGGCCGGATGCGCTTCAGTGCCGCCTCAACCACGGCCCCCTCTACCATGCCGCGGCTGACCTGGCGCGCCATGTTGTGCCCGATGCGCTCCACAGCAAGGCCGATACGGCCTTCGTCGATATCATTGAGCAGCACCTCGAAGCCGGCGAGAGCGCACACATGCGCTATCCCATTGCCCATCTGCCCAGCGCCAATGACGCCGACCACCTGAATTTCCGCCATCCGTTCCGGCCTTCTCCCAAGCATTCCGCTGGCCCCTAGTTTAGAGCCATTTTACGCGAATGCCGCAAGCGCGCATTGCTGCACCTGCGTGATCCGCCATGGGCAATCAGGCCGTGAATTGCAGCGAAAGCCAATCGGCCACGATGGCCGGCTTGGTTTCGCCCTCGATTTCCACCGTCACGCCCAGCGTGATCAGCCATTGCCCGGGCCCGCGATTGGTCACGTCCTTGATCATGAAGCGGCCGCGGATGCGCTTGCCGGCCCGCACCGGCGAAACCAAGCGCACTTTCTCAAAGCCATAATTGATGACCATGCGCAGGCCATCCATCAGGAAATCCTGGCCCGCCGCCATACGGCTGAGCATGGATAGCGCCAAAAAGCCATGGGCAATGGTGCCGCCAAAGGGGGTCATGGCGGCCGCTGCGGGATCCACATGGATGAATTGGTGATCTTCCGTTATCTCGGCGAACTGATTGATCCGCTCCTGGCTGAGCTCCACCCAATCGGAAACCCCGATCTCCTGGCCAATCAGCGCTTTGATACTTTCCGGGCTATGCGGCATCACCGTCTCCATATTTCTGTCCTGCTGTAGCGCAGCTAGGCAAAAAGGGAAGCCGGGCTAGCCCGGCTATCGTGAATAAGGCGGGCGAGTGTCCCGAAGCAAAAGTTCGTGCCCAGAGTGACCGCTTTCAGGAGAGTACGCTAAAGCGCGACAGGTGCCTCACTAGCCAGCAGCTGCACCGCGATGCGATCAGCAAACAGCCGCCCTGGCAGCGTGAGCGCCAAGCGCCCTGGGCGCACAGCGTGCACCAAGCCGCTTTGCATGAGCCCAGTGCTGCTGAGTGGCCGCCTCAACAGCCGCTCAACCCGCTGCACATCCACGCCCTCGGCCAGGCGCAGGCCCATCAACAGCATTTCTTCGCCCTCGGCCTCGGCGGCCAGCGCGTCGGTGCTTTCCCAGCCGATACCAGCCTGCGCCACGGCATCGATATAATCCTTGAGGCCACGCCACGCGATCGTGGCCGTGCGCTGGCCTGCCAAAGCGATGCGCCCATGTGCGCCGGGCCCGATGCCCAGCCAGTCATCGCCGCGCCAATACAAGAGATTATGGCGCGCGCGCGCGCTTTCGCCTTTGGCATGATTGGAAATCTCGTAGCCGCAAAAGCCCGCCTCAGCGCATAAGGCCTGCGTCAGCTCGTAAAACTGGGCGGCTTGCTCGGTGTCCTGCGGCAGCAAGCGCCCGCTGCCGGCAGCCTTGGCAAACGGCGTGCCGGCCTCGATGGTCAGCTGGTAAGCGGAAAGATGCTCGATCTCCAGCCGGAGCGCCCGGCGCAATTCCGCCTCCCAGGCGGCCAGGGTCTGGCCCGGTCGGCTATGGATCAGATCCACCGAGACCCGCGCGCCTGTCCTAGCGGCTACATCGATGGCTTCCAGGGCCGCATAAGCGGTGTGGCCACGCCCCAGCTGGCCTAGCGCCGCATCGTCCAGCGCCTGCACCCCAAGGGATAACCGGTTGATACCCGCGCCAACCAGCTCAGGCAACGCGCCCGCATCTTCGGGATTGGCCTCCAGGCCGATTTCCACCGCGTCCTCCAGGCCAAAGGTGCCAGTCACGCAATCCAGTATCCGGGCGATGGCCTGCGGGGTGAGCATAGAGGGTGTGCCACCGCCGAAATGCACGCTGTGCAGGCTTTGGGGGCCCAGCCGCCGGCCATGCTCAGCGATATCGGCGCATATCGCGCCCAACAGGCCCGCCTCCTCTTCACCGCGCCACCGCCGCACGTTGAAATCGCAATAGGGGCAGATGCGCCGGCAAAACGGCCAGTGAATATAGATGCCCAACGTCATCCCAGGGTATCGACCAGTTTGGCGAAGGCCTTCGCCCGATGGCTCATGGCGTGCTTGGCCTCGGGGGTCATTTCACCAAAGCTCAGCTGATGGCCCAAAGGCTGGAAGATCGGATCATAGCCAAAGCCTAGCTTGCCGCGCGGGGGCCAAACGATCTCACCCGCAACCTCCCCTTCAAACACGTGCATTTCGTCCGCCGGCCCCGCCAGCGCCAAGGCACACACAAAGCGCGCGCTGCGCTGCGCATCAGCGATGCGCTCCAGGCTATCGGCTACCCTGCGCATGGCCAGATCGAAATCGCGCTGGGGCCCGGCCCAACGGGCCGAGAGCACCCCGGGCTGGCCCCCCAACGCCATGACTTCCAGGCCGGAATCGTCCGCCAAAGCCCAACGACCACTGGCCCGCGCCGCGGCCCGCGCCTTCAGCGCGGCATTGCCGATGAAACTCGCCTCCGTCTCCGCCGGCTCGGCCAGGCCCAGCGCATGGGCCGATTCCACCTCGCAGCCCAAAGGCACCAGCAAATCCATTAGTTCCGCCAGCTTGCCCTGGTTATGGGTGGCGGCAATGATGCGACGGGGAAGAATTAATCGTTCTGGGGGCATGAAAGAGCCTTTGACGTGCGACAGCTTTAGGTATATCGATATTCGATATGGCAGCAAAGCGGAAGGGAGCGGCGCAATGAAAATACTTGGTCAAGGCTCCGTTGCCTCGCTCCTCAAACTGGTTCTCGATATCGTTTGGTGGCTGCTTTGGATAGCCGCCGGGCTCCTGGGGGCCTGGGCGCTGCTTTACGGGGCCATGATTGCGGGCGGGGCGGCTGGGTGGCTGGATTCTGCCTGG
>JAKFWI010000168.1 GCA_021731965.1 Hyphomonadaceae bacterium
CGTGCGGCGCAGCAGCTCTGCGGCCACGGCCTCCGGGGCGATGCCGCGGCTGAGCAGCAAGGCCAACAGATGGAAGATCACGTCGGCGGCTTCGGCTGTGAGCTCGGCCTCGCTGCCCGCCACGCCGGCGAGTGCCGCCTCAACCGCTTCTTCGCCCAGTTTTTTGGCGCAGCGCGCTGGTCCGGCTTGCAGCAAAGCGGCGGTATAAGATTGCGCAGCGGGCGCGGCGGCGCGCTCCGTCATGGTCGCGATCAGCCGATCGATCATCTCGCCCAGGGAGGGGGCCGGGGCGGTCATACCGGCCGCACAGGGATGCCAGCTTGTGCCAAAGCCGTCCTTGCCTGGGCTAAAGTCGCTTCGCCAAAGTGAAAAATGGAGGCTGCCAGCACGGCGCTCGCGCCGCCCTCGAGCACCGCCGGCGCGAGATCTTGCACCGATCCGGCCCCTCCCGAGGCAATGACCGGCACGGCCACCTGGCGGCTGATGGCCGCCAACAAGCCCAGATCATAGCCGTTTTTGACGCCGTCACGATCCATGGAGGTGATCAGCAGCTCGCCGGCCCCCAGCTTGGCGGCGTCAACGGCGAAGGCCACCGCGTCCAAGCCGGTTGGCTTATGCCCGCCATGCGTGAATACCTCCCATTTTTGCGGGCCGGTCTGCTTAGCGTCCACGGCCACCACCAGGCATTGCGCGCCAAACCTTCCCGAAATGCGGGCGATCAGCGTCGGATCCAGCACCGCGGCGGTATTGATGGCGGCTTTATCTGCTCCGGCGCGCAGCAAAGCTTGGACATCTTCAACGTTGCGCACGCCGCCGCCCACGGTGAGGGGGGTGAAGCAGCGCTCGGCCGTGCGGGCCACGGCATCCAGCAAAGTGCCGCGCCTTTCCAGGCTGGCGCTGATATCGAGAAAGCAGAGCTCATCGGCCCCCTGGGCATCGTAGAAGGCGGCTTGCTCGGCCGGGTCACCCGCATCGCGCAGTGCGCCAAACTGCACGCCTTTGACGACGCGCCCGTCTTTGACATCCAGGCAGGGAATGATGCGCACGGTGAGGCTCATGCCGCGGCCGCCAGCGCGGCCTGGGCGGTGATGTCCCCATCGTAAAGTGCGCGCCCGAGGATGGCCCCGGCGATGGGCCGGGCTTTGGCGTGGCTCTGGGCATGGGCGCGCAAAGCCAGCACGTCGGCCACATCGCGCATGCCGCCCGAGGCGATCACCGGAATGCCCACTGCATCGGCCATCGTCCCGGTGAAGGTGACATTAACGCCGCTTTTCAGCCCATCACGGCCGATGTCCGTGACGATCAGGGCGCCAGCCCCCGCATCCGCGTATAGCTTGGCCAAGTCCAGGGCGTCCAGCGCGGTTTGCTCCGCCCAGCCGGCCACCGCAACCTTGCCCTCGCGCGCATCCACTCCGATGGCGATTTGGCCAGGGAAACGCGCGCAGGCCGCCTTGGCAAACAATGGGTCGCGTACCGCGGCCGTACCCAGCACCAAGCGCGTTACGCCCAAAGCCAGCCAGTGCTCCACGCTGGCCAGATCGCGTACCCCGCCGCCGAGCTGCACGCGCGCGCTGGTGGCCGCCAGGATGGCCGCGATCGCGGCATCATTGCGCGCGGCCCCGGCGAAGGCCCCGTCGAGATCCACCACGTGCAGCCAGGAAAACCCTGCCTCTAGAAAGCTGGTGGCCTGGGCGGCTGGATCGGGATTGTACACGGTCGCGTCTTCCATCCGCCCGGCGCGCAGGCGCACGCAGCGCCCATCCTTGAGATCAATCGCGGGGTACAGGATCATGGCTGCCAATCCAGAAAGCGCGCGAGTAAAGCCAGCCCGGCGGCCTGGCTTTTTTCCGGGTGAAACTGCACCCCAATAAGATTATCGCGGGCGATTACGCTCGTGAAGCGCTCATTATGGGTGGTTTGCGCAATAATCGCGGCCTCCGGGGCCTCACTGATCACATAAGAATGCGCGAAATACATGTAAGCACTGGCGCCGAGCGGGCCGAGTACCGGATGCGCGCTTGTGGACTGCACCAGGTTCCAGCCCATGTGCGGAACCGGCCCCGCCCCGGGCAGGAGGGGGCGGCACACCCCGCCAATCCAGCCCAGCCCCTGATGGCTGCCGTTTTCCTCCCCCCGCGTCGCCAGCAATTGCATGCCCACGCAGATGCCCAGAAACGGCGCGCCGCGGCTGATGGCCGCCTCCGTCACCGCCGCACACAGGCCGTCGCGGGCATGGAAGCCGGCCATGCACTCGCCAAAAGCCCCTTGGCCGGGCAAAATGATTTTGTCGGCGCGGCGCACAAAGTCGGGATCGTCGGTGATGCGCACGTTAACCCGCTTGCTTGCCAGCGCCCCGACGGCCAGCAGTGCGCGCTCCGCCGAGCGCAGATTGCCCGAGCCGTAATCGATCAAGGCAATTTGCATCATGGGCTATAGGCTGCCCTTGGTCGACACCGCCACCCCCGCAAAGCGCGGATCGGCTTCGATGGCCTGGCGCAAAGCGCGCGCGGTGGCCTTGAAGCAGGCCTCGGCCAAATGATGGGAATTTTCGCCGTACAGCGTCTCGATATGCAGGCAGGCCCCGCTATGCATCGCCAAGGCCTGGAAGAATTCCTTGAACAATTCGGTATCCATATTGCCGATTTTATCGCGCGCGAAGGTCACCCGCCAAATCAAATAGGGCCGATTGGCCAGATCAATGGCGGCGCGCGCCAAAGCCTCATCCATCGGTACATAAGCGTGGGCAAAGCGGCGCAAACCCGCGAAATCGCCCAGCGCCTGTTTCAGCGCCTGGCCCAGCGCAATGCCCACATCTTCGACAGTGTGGTGCATATCGACGTGGAGATCACCCTTGGCCTCAATGATAAGATCGATTGCGGAATGTTTGGCAAAACTTTCTAGCATATGATCAAAAAAGCCGATACCGGTGTTGATGTTTGCCGCGCCCGCTCCATCCAAAACAACATTAACGACGATGGAAGTTTCCTTGGTGGCGCGCTGCACACTGCCTTTACGCATAATTAGCCTCAACCGTATCAATTCATTATTAGCGCAGCTGTTCAGACGATATCAATAGTTCGCGTGTATACAGCCAGCTTCGGATTCACCAAAGCCACTTTGGCATGATGAGCAAGCGCATGATACGGCAGAAGCCGGCGGATCGAAAGGGAGCGTACGATCGGATCGGCCTGTCGGGCCGTTTCGCCTTGCTGTCGCTAGCGCTGCTGCTCGCTGTCACGGCGTTGGCGTGGACGGCGGCGCGTGAATCCGGCCAGCGTCAGGCGGCGGTGTTTGCCAAACAGTTGGCGATTGAGCGCGCTGGTTCGGTGGCGGCTCTGGCGGCCGGCACCCTCTCTAGGGATCCCTACGGGGCGGAGCGAGCGGCGCAGAGCGCTGCGGCGCTGTTTCCCACCAGCGCGGGCGCGCTTGTGGGCCCTGGTGGCGAAACGCTGGCGGTTTGGGGCGATAGCGAGGCCTTGCTGCGCGGCGCGCCGATCCATGTGCCCATAGGGGAGGGCGATCATGTGCTCGGCCAGGTGCGTTTAGCCGTGCCGACCACAGCGGCAACAGGCGCGCTGAGCGGGGCAAGTGCCATCTTCGTGGCGCAAATGGCGGCATTGCTGGCGTTGGCCATCGCCGTGATGGGCGTGATGGTACGCGGCGTGACAAGGCCGCTGCAACGCCTGACGCAATTTGCGCAGCAAATGTCCGCGCACAGCATGGGCAGCAAGATCGATATCCGTTCCGGCGATGAAATCGGCACCTTGGCGCAATCCTTTAATGCCATGCTCGGCCGGCTCGACGAATCCATGCGCAGCGTGCAGCAGCTAGCCTTCATCGATTCCGTCACCGGTTTTCCCAACCAAGAACGGCTGCGCGGCGAAATCGATGGCACCATCGATCGCTGCCGCGAGAATGGCGCGATGGCGGGCCTTGCGGTGATCAGCTTCGATCGCTTGAGCCGGACGGTAGAAACCTTGGGCCGCACGGGCGGCGAAGAATTGGTTTTGGCGCTGTCTCAGCGCCTGGCGACGGCCGTCGCGGGTGCCGATGCCACAGTGCGCCTCACCGAAAGTCGGGATAATCCGGCCATTCTGGCCAAGATTTCCGACAATGAATTTGCCGTCTTGCTGCCCAGCCTGGCGGACGAAGGCAATTTTGAGCGCTTTGTTCAATTGATCTGCGCCCCGTTTGGCCGCCCGTTTGAGCACCGCGAAACCCGGGTCGTGCTGGGCTGCAATGCCGGGGCGGTGAGCCTGCCGGGGGATGGTGCCGAAGCCGATTTGGCCTTGCGCCATGGCCGCATGGCCCTCGCGGCGGCCCGTAGCGCCAGTCAGCCTATGCGCTTTTTCACGCCGTCGCTTGATCGGGCGGCGATCGAGCGCCTGACGCTGGAGCGGGAAATGCGGGTGGCCATCGAGGCCAACCAATTCCGTGCGCATTTTCAACCCAAAGTCTGCCTGCGGACGGGGCGTATCATCGGGGCCGAGGCGCTGGCGCGCTGGAACCGGCCCGATGGCATCGCCGTTGGCCCGGTGCGCTTTATTCCTTTGGCCGAAGAAGCGGGCATGATCGGGCCGATCGCCGAGGCCGTGCTGCGCGATGCTTGCTGGAAAGCGGCGGGCTGGCTGCGCGAAGGCTTGGATATGAGCGTGGCGGTCAATGTTTCGGCCATCCAGCTGGGCGACGATCGCTTTCCGGCTTTGGTGCGGCGCCTGCTTGAGCAATCGGGGCTCAAACCCTCGGCTTTGGAGCTGGAAATCACCGAATCGGTGGCGATGGATGACCCTGAGCGCGCCATGCGCATGGTGGGCCCGTTGCGCGAACTGGGCGTGCGTTTTGCCATCGATGATTTCGGCACCGGCCATTCTAGCCTGGCTGCGCTGACGCGGCTGCCCTTTGACGTGCTGAAGATCGATCAAAGCTTTGTGCGTTGCCTGTCGACGGACAAGCAATCGGTCAGCATTATCGAAACCATTTTGGCTTTGGCCGTCAGCCTCAACTTTGAATCGGTCGCGGAGGGCGTCGAGACCGAACTGGAGGCCGAATTCCTGCGCCGGCGCGGCTGCCCCATCGCGCAGGGCTATCATTATGGCAAACCCATGCCGCCCTTGGAGTTCTTGGCCACCTTGCGCGCAGCAGAAGAGCGCCGGGCCCAGCGCATCGCGCTTTAAAATCGCGGCCTTGCCTTGATCCCATGAGGCTGGCCCGCCACATGCCGCTGCGGAGGCTTCTGGCATGGACTATGCGGCTTGGCACGGCACGACCATCTTGGCGGTGCGCAAAGGCAGCCGGGTGGTGATCGCTGGGGATGGGCAGGTTTCGGCCGGGGCCACCATCATGAAGAGCAATGCGCGCAAGGTGCGCCGCTTGGCCGAGGGCAAAGTGATCGCCGGCTTTGCGGGCGCGACCGCCGATGCCTTCGCCTTGATCGAGCGGCTTGAGCAAAAATTGGAGCGCTTCCCCGAGCAATTGGCGCGCGCCTGCGTGGATTTGGCCAAAGATTGGCGCACCGATCGCTATCTGCGCCGGCTGGAGGCCATGATCATCGTGGCCGATGCCCGCGAAACCCTGGTGGTCACCGGGGGCGGGGATGTGGTCGAGCCGGAACACCATGTGGCGGCGGTGGGATCGGGCGGAAATTTTGCACTGGCAGCGGCGCGCGCGCTGTATGATCGCATCGAGGATGCCGAAGAAATCGCACGCGCCGCCATGGGCATAGCGGCGGATATCTGCGTCTACACCAATCGCAATCTGCTGATCGAGCGCCTGGGGGATTAGCCCTGTAGCGCTGCCACATACGCGCCAATGGCCAGGCACGAAGTCAGCCCCGGGCTTTCGATGCCGAACAAGGTGGTCAGCCCCGGCAGCGGGTTGGAGATCGAAAAATCCGCGACCGGCTCACCCGGGCCATGCAGTTTTGGCCGCACGCCGGCATAATCGGGGCTGAGCGCGTCGTGGGGCAGAGCCGGCCAAAACCGGCGGATGTCCGCCTCGAATCGCGCCGCGCGCGCGCCATCGACCTGATAATCTACCGCATCCACCCATTCCAGATCGGGCCCGAAGCGGGCCTGGCCGCCCAAATCCTTGCGGTAATGCATGCCGAGCGCGCCAGGAATGGGCGGGGGGTAAATCAGCCGCGAGAAGGGGGCGCGCCCCCGCGCCAAGGTGAAATAATGGCCCTTGCCATAAAATAGCCTGGGGATGGCCGCGGCGGGCAGGCCCTCGATCAAGGCTGCGCAGGCTTGCGCCTCTAGCCCGCCAGCCAGGATGAGCCGCCGTGCGCTGATCTGGGTTGGCTCGGCCCCGCCAATACCCACGCGCCAGCCAGAACCGGCCAGCGGGCCGGCCCCGACGAAGGGCGCAGACAGGGCGATGGCACCGCCGTGGGCCTCAATCTCGCCGGCCAAAGCGGCCATCAAACCCAGCGCATCGAGGATGCCGCTTTCTACGCTAAGCAGGGCCGCCACGCAGGCCAGGCCCGGCTCAAGCGCTTGCGCCTCGGCGGCATTGAGCCAGGAAATGCCTTCGACGCCGTTTTGCTCCGCCCGGGCGGCCAATCCCTCAAGCGCCGGCAGGTCGCGCGGCTCGGCGGCGACGATCAGCTTGCCGCAGCGTTGGTGCGCCACGGCCCGCGATTGCAGGAAATCATAGAGAAGGCGCCGGCCCTGGCTGCAAAAGCGCGCCTTCAAAGAGCCCGGGGCGTAATGCAAGCCGGCATGGATGACCTCCGAATTGCGGGAGGACACGCCGGTGCCGATCCGCGCTTCGCGCTCGAGCACCGCCACGCTTTGCCCAAAGCGCGCCAATTCCCAGCCGCAGGCCAGACCAACCGCGCCGGCTCCGATGATGATGGCGTCAAAATCCGTCGGCATGGATCAAGCCTGAGGGCAGGAAGCAATCGGCGGAGACTAAACCAACCAAACAATGGCGGTAGCGAAAAATAGGCGCGATGAATTGTTCTTGAATTTTGGCGCGGGGCGAGCGCCTATGGCCAGCAATCGCCTCAAGCGCTTTTGGAGGGTCAGGTGGCCAGAACCTATTTCGGCACCGATGGCATTCGCGGCACCGCCAATCAGCACCCAATGACGCCGGAAATCGCTTTGCGGGTTGGCATGGCCGCTGGAAAATACTTCCGCAAGCGCGAGGAGCGCCGCCACAGCGTCGTGATCGGCAAGGATACGCGCCTATCGGGCTATATGATCGAGCCGGCCTTGACGGCCGGATTCGCCGCGGTGGGCATGGATGTCGTGCTGTTCGGGCCGCTGCCGACGCCGGCCGTGGCCATGATGACGCGCTCTTTGCGCGCCGATCTGGGGGTGATGATCACCGCCAGCCACAACAAATACCATGATAATGGCATCAAGCTTTTTGGCCCGGATGGCTTTAAGCTGTCTGACTCGGTGGAAAGCGAAATCGAGGCCTTGATGAGCCAGCGGCTGGATGCCGGCTTGGCCAAACCCAATCTGCTTGGGCGCGTGCAGCGGATCGATGATGCGCAATCGCGCTATGTCGAGATCGCCAAGGCCACTTTTCCGCGCCGTTCGCGCCTCACCGGGCTGCGCATCGTGATCGATTGCGCCAATGGCGCGGCCTATAAGGTCGCGCCCACGGCCTTGTTTGAACTCGGCGCGGAAGTGTTTCCCATCGGCGTGGATCCCAACGGCTTTAACATCAACGAGGAGGTCGGCTCGACCGACCCCGCGGCCCTGCGCGCTGCGGTGCTGCGCTACCGCGCCGATATTGGCATCGCGCTGGATGGGGATGCCGATCGCCTGGTGATCATCGACGAGAAGGGGCAGATCGTAGATGGGGACCAGGTCATGGCGCTGATCGCCACGGCCTGGAAAAGCGCCGGCACGCTGAGCAAGCCGGGCGTGGTCGCGACCGTGATGTCCAATCTGGGCCTGGAGCGGTATCTCAAGGGCATTTCCCTTGGACTGGAGCGCACCAAGGTGGGCGATCGCTATGTCGTGGAAGCCATGCGCAGGCTTGGCTATAATGTCGGTGGGGAGCAATCGGGGCATTTGGTGCTGGCCGATTACTCAACCACCGGTGACGGCCTGATCGCCGCTTTGCAGGTGCTGGCCGAGCTGGTGCGCACGGGCCAGCCGCTCTCGAAAGTGTGCCATCTGTTTGATGCCGTGCCGCAACGCGTACAGAATGTGCGCACCGAGCAGCCCTGCGATTTGGAGGCCGAGCCGATCGCCCTGGCCATCAAGGCGGCGGAAAAACGCTTGGGCAATAAAGGGCGCCTTCTGGTGCGACCCTCGGGAACCGAGCCGGTGGTGCGCATCATGGCCGAATGCGACGATGCCGGCATTGTCGATTCCGTGCTCTCGGATGTTTCCGAGGCCATCAGCAAGGCCGCGCGCGCGGCTTAGTCGCCCGTCGGACTTGGGCTCGAAAGCCGATGCGCGCGCCAGAGACGTCAGGCCCGGCGCGCGGCTCATCGCCCCAGCTTGCCGCGGATACGGGCGAGATTGCCTTGCGCCATCGCCACATAGTTTGCCGCGCCTGGCTGCTTGAACATGTCCAGCGCCGCTTCGCCATGCGCGATCGCGGCGCGGTGGCGCGCCTTGTCTCCGGTCTTGTCGCCAAACGCTGCCTCGACATTGGCATGTTTGTCCAGCGTCGTGGCCCATTGGTACGGGACGCGGTCGCGGGTCCATTCCTTCAGCGCCTTGGAATAAGCGGCGAGCGCCTCCCCCAGGCGTGCATTCCTGCTCTCGCGCTCGCCGATATGGAGATGTCCCTTGTGGGTTTCGTACAGCCAAACATCGTCACGCAGACATCGCCCATCTCGCCTGCATTCGGCGTCGAGTTCACGATCGAAAGCGCAGACCAGCGTCGGGGCGAAGGGGGCGCCCCGACCTTTCGACTTCGGCTCCGCCGGGTCGAACAA
>JAKFWI010000169.1 GCA_021731965.1 Hyphomonadaceae bacterium
AATCCGACCCCGACGCACATGCGTGACCGTCCGAAACCGGCGATCTAGCGCCGCACGCGGTCCCGGGCTGACTGGCGGGTTCGATCTGAAGCTGCCGTTGACGTTCCCATCGTCATCGGTTAGGGTTTGGCACAAAGGCGACATTCGCGGAAACTTGCGGGAGCGATCGATTTTTGCGCAAGGCCAGTTGACGCCCGAAAGCTCTAAGTGCACCATTTCAGGGGTGGCGTTATGTAGGCCGGCGTGCGGAGGGGCGGATGGCGATAATTATCTTTGCGCTTTGGACGGGGAGCCTTGCCCTCGGCTGGCTTCATCAACCGCATTGGCTGATAGTCCCGCCGCTGTTCTTTTCTGTTTATACCATCCGCGAGAACATCAAGCAGATGCAGAAGTTTCCGTTTGGCGGCGAACTTCGACAGCGTGCTGAAGCGAAGTTTTACGCCACGATGATCGCGCCAACGGTCATTGTGACTCTGTGGAGTGGAGCATTGAACGCCGTGATCTTCGGCGTTGGCTGGTTGGCTCGAAACTTCATTTTGCCGATCTATTGAAGGTTAGTCGAAACAGCGTCACCAGGGCGCGTCATTTTTGGGAGCGCTCAAATGTTTGGGGCGAGAAAATGCGCAGAGCCGCCGGCACGACTCGACGGTGTTGTTTCCGTTTCAGACGACGGCGGCGAGAAGCGAGCGCTTGCCGGCTTGCGATGTGCAAGTGGCGCGGCGCTCAAGTATGTCGCATCGCGTCCGCCAAGCTCCAAGGCGCTGGCAGAGGCCACTATGTCTGGCAAACAGCTTTGGATGCACGATCACGCGGTGATTTGCGCCAGATGTGGTGCCGAGTCTGTTGTCACGTTCGCCCGACCTGGTGATCAGCCGCCTCCAAGCAGTGTCTCAGTCCGTTCCAAGTCGCGTGCAGACAGATATCTTGTGCAGCATATGCTTCTGCCTCACGCGATCTTCGCTAATCCATCGGATACACTGCGGCGTCTCATCCAAGAGGGGGTTACGTTTGGAAACCACTTGCATGATATCGGCCTTCGCCAACTTCGGATGAAAGGCAGCGGCCCGCCCATTCAGAGTACGACTACCATAAGTAGCGAGCGGTTTGCCCTGGTTGTCGCAATTGAATTCACACCGCCGCGAGCGCCCGGGGAAGCCTACTACGCGTTGGCGGCTTTAAAACAAGGAAACGACGCTCCTGCCTACTACCTTTGTGAGAGAACTGGCGGCTATGAAGACGCTTCAATTGGCGCTGCCGCCATGTTGTGTTCATGGTCGGCGGGCGCTGACAACAAACCGGACGCTCATTTGAATTTTGGGGAGCTTTCTCAAGTGGACTATGGGTGCTTTGTGGAGGCTGCCCTAGCTCACTTCTCATAGCGTTTATTGCTGGCGACCCAAGCCAAAGAGTCTTCGGAGCTTTGAACCGTCCCGCAATCTTCGGAAGCGGTCGGATTGGGGTGGTGATGGATGTTGCCAGCGGCGCTCCCCAGCGATTTCCTGCCCGTTGCCGGTCCGATCCGAAAAGTGGCTCTCAGGCCTTTCCCATTCCGATCCGTAGCGTAAAGTTTATCTTGAGAAACGGCCCCAGGCCGGACTTCGGTTGACCCGGGCAGGTGCGGCTGTAGGGTGCGCGCCAAGCCAGCCCAGGAGCCGCGTATATGAGCCAAGACGCTTTCGATCTCGTCATTATCGGGGGTGGCCCTGGTGGCTATAACTGCGCCATCCGCGCCGGCCAACTGGGCCTGAAGGCGGCGATCGTGGAAAAGCGCGGCAAGCTGGGCGGCACCTGTTTGAATGTCGGCTGCATTCCGTCCAAGGCCTTGTTGCACGCCTCGGAGGCCTATGAGGCGGCCCGCACGAGCTTCAAATCCCTTGGCGTTGAGGTTTCGGGTGTCAGCCTCAATCTGGCGCAAATGCTGGCCCAGAAGAACGAGGCCGTCGATGGATTGACCAAAGGCGTCGAGTTCTTGATGAAGAAAAACAAGGTGGAATATATCAAGGGCATGGGGCGCATCGCCTCCGCCGGTGTGGTGGAGGTGACCGATGCCGCGGGTGCGCAGCGCAGTTTGACCACCCGCAATATCGTGATCGCCACGGGCTCCGAGCCGGCGGGCCTGGCCGGGGTGAATGTCGATGGCAAACGGATCGTTGATTCCTCGGGCGGCCTGGAGCTGAATGAGGTGCCCGGCAAGCTGATCGTGATCGGCGCGGGCTATATCGGGCTGGAGCTTGGCTCGGTCTGGCGTCGCCTCGGGGCGGAGGTGACGGTGGTGGAATTCCTTGATCGCATTACCCCCACCATGGACGGGGAGATTTCGGCGCAATTCCTGAAAATACTCAAAAAGCAGGGCATGCAGTTTGAACTGGGCATGAAAGTGCTTGGGGCCACCGCCTCCGCTGCGGGCGTGAGCGTGCAGATTGAGCCGGCGGCCGGCGGGGAACAAAAAACCCTCAACGCGGACGTGGTGTTGCTGTCCATCGGCCGGCGCCCCTTCACTGCGGGCCTCGGCCTAGAAGCGCTTGGCGTGCAGATGGATAAGCGCGGCTTCATCTTAACGGATCATTGGCAAACCCACGCGCCAGGCGTGTGGGCGATCGGGGACGCGACGCTCGGCCCCATGCTGGCCCACAAGGCCGAGGAAGAAGGCGCGGCCGTGGCCCAAAAAATCGCCGGCCAATGGGGCCATGTGAATTATGCCGTGATACCAGGGGTTGTATACACCAACCCGGAAGTGGCAAGCGTCGGCAAAACCGAGGAAGAGCTGAAGGCCGAGGGCATCGCCTACAAAGTTGGGAAATTTCCCTTCCTGGCCAATTCGCGGGCGCGGACCAACCATGAAACCGAGGGCATGGTGAAGATCCTGGAGGATGCGGCCACCAAGCGCGTGGTTGGGGCCCACATGATCGGGGTGGGAGTTGGCGAAATGATCGGGGAAATCTGCGTGGCGATGGAATTTGGGGCCTCGGCTGAGGATATCGCCCGCACCTGCCACGCCCACCCCACGATGACAGAGGCCATCCGCGAGGCCGCCAAGGGCGTCGATGGCTGGACCATGCAGAGCTGAAGCCCACAATGTTAGGGGGATGCTAAGATCATTGTGACATCTTTGCTGCACAGATTGCGGCGAAGTGGATGATTGGGCATATTGCATTGGCGGTCGAACCCCTATCGTCCACAGATGTGGGCGAAATGGTCTTTGCGCGCTTTTCGCAATCGCCAGAATTATCGGCTCTGCCCATTATCGATGCGGCGGGCCGGCCCATTGGGATCATTACGCGCTCTAAGTTTTTTGGGGCCTTCGCCAATACCTGGGGCCGCCCCCTCTATGAGCGGCGCCCCATCACGCTGCTGATGGATGATGATCCTTTATTGGTTGATGCCGAGACACCGCTGGCATTATTCAGTGCCGCCATCGTCGATCGCCAACAAAGCGAGCTGCTTGAAGGCTTTATCATTACGCAAGTGGGCCAGTATCTTGGCATGGGCGATGGGATGGCCCTGCTGCGCGGGGCGCTGATCGCCAGCCAAAGCGCCCGCACCCGCACCGAGCGCCTGCAAAGCGAGCTCGATCGCCTGCTGCATGCCCGCACCGCGCACGGCGGCACCATCGAGGCCTTTGTGGCGCGGGCGCTCACCATCGTGGCCGAGGCTTTGCAGGTGGATGGCGTCAGCATCTGGCGTTTTTGCGGGCCGGAGGCGGCGCAATGCGTCGGTGCGCGTAGCCCTGAAGGGGATGGCTTCGGCGCTGAGACGCGTGTGTGCCTTGCGCTTTATCCGGCCTACCGGGCGGCTTTGGCGCGCTCCCGGGTGGTGATCGCCACCAATGCCAGCGCCCATCCCGCCTTCCAGGACATGATCGCGCTGCGTTTGCTTTCGCCCGCGGGGCATTCCTTTTTGCACGCAAAGATCGGGGCCGGCGCAGACGAGCAAGGTTTTTTGTGCTGCGAAAGCCGCTTTGGGCGGCGCGATTGGTCCGCGGATGAGGCATCATTTTGCGCTTCCGCCGCTGAGATTTTAGGCCTGGCCTTTGCCGCGCACGACGTGGAATTGGCGCGCGCCGCCGCCGAACACGCCAACATTGAAAAATCCACTTTCCTGGCCAATATGAGCCATGAATTGCGCACGCCGCTCAATGCCATCATCGGGTTTAGTGAAATCCTGTTGGAAGATGCGGTGGCAGCCGGCCATATTGGCCTTGAGGCCGATCAACGCCGCGTGCTCAACGCCTCGCAGCATTTGTTGAAAGTTATCAACGAGGTTTTGGATCTCTCCAAGGTTGAGGCCGGTAAGATTTCCCTCGAGTATTCGGCTTGCGATCCCAAGGCGTTGGCGCAAGCCGTTGCCGAGCAAGTGATGGCTGCTGCCAAGCAAAACGGCAATCGGTTCCAGATCTGTCTCCAAGATGCGCCTTCGTTAGCCTATCTCGATAGTCTGCGCGTTACGCAATGCCTGCTCAATCTGCTGTCGAACGCCGCAAAATTCACGAAGAATGGTGAAATCAGCTTGCGGGTGACGCAAAAGGATATGGCCGCCCGCGGGGCCTGGCTGGTCTTTGAGGTGAGCGATACCGGGATTGGCATGAGCGAAGCCCAGGCGGCGCGAGTGTTTCAACCTTTCATGCAGGCCGATGCCAGCATTACACGCCGTTATGGCGGCACCGGGCTGGGGCTGGCGCTGACGCGCCGTTTCGCCAATTTGATGGGCGGCGATGTCACGCTGTCGACCGCGCCGGGGCGCGGCTCTACTTTCTGGCTGCATGTGCCGATGCATACGTGCGCGCCGCAGGCTGCTGCTGCCGCTTAAGGAATGATCCTTTTGCAAAAGGGTGGAGGTCTCGGCGCGGCTGTGCCAGTCTCGGCCCATGAAGCTCTTTGATCGCCGCAAACCCATCCAGGCCCTGCAATCCCAGCACGTGGAGGGCGGCCTGCGCCGCAGCCTCGGCTGGCCCCATTTGGTGGCCCTTGGGGTGGGGGCCATTGTCGGCACCGGCATATACACCTTGATCGGCGAAGGGGCCGATAAAGCGGGCCCTGCGGTGCTGCTATCCTTCGGCATTGCGGGGCTGGTCTGTGTATTCGCGGGGCTGGCTTATGCCGAGCTGGCCTCGATGATGCCGGCGGCCGGCAGCGCTTATGCTTATTCCTACGCGGCTTTGGGCGAAACCATTGCCTGGGTGGTGGGCTGGAGCCTGATCCTGGAATATTCGGTGGTCTGCAGCGCGGTGGCGGTGGGCTGGTCCGGGTATGCTGTCGGCTTTCTGGAGGCGGCGAACGTGCATTTGCCGCATGCTTTGGTGGCGGGGCCCCATGCGGGCGGCGTGATCAATCTACCGGCCGTGATCATCGTGGCCATGGTGGCGGGGCTGCTGGCCATTGGCACGCGCGAAAGCGCCGCGGTTAATGCCGTTTTGGTGGTGATCAAGATCACCGCTCTGCTGGCTTTTATCGCGGTGGCGGCCCCGCATTTTGACTTCGCGCATTTCCAGCCCTTCGCGCCCTATGGCTTTGGTGCGGTTGAGGATGGCGATATCAAGCGCGGGGTGATGGCTGCCGCCGCCATCATTTTCTTTGCCTTTTACGGGTTTGACGCGGTTTCCACCGCCGCAGAAGAGGCCAAGCGCCCCGAGCGCGATCTGCCCATCGGCATTTTGGGCTCCATGGTGATTTGCGTGATCCTCTATATCGCCGTGGCGGCCACGGCGGTGGGGGCCTTGCCATTTGAGCAGTTTGCCAAGAGCAAAGAGCCGCTGGCGCATATTCTGCGCACTTTGCAGCAGCCTTGGCTGGCTGGCGTTGTGGGCCTGGCGGCGGTGATCGCTATGCCCACCGTGATTTTGGCCTTCCTTTACGGGCAAAGCCGCATTTTCTTTGCCATGGCGCGCGATGGGCTGTTGCCGCAGCGCCTTGCTGTGGTCAACAAACGCACCGGCTCCCCTTTGCTGATGACCGGCCTGACCGCCATCGCGGTGGCAGGGATAGCGGCTTTCTTCCCGCTGGGTGAAATCGCGGCCTTGGCGAATGCCGGCACCTTGTGCGCCTTCATCGCCGTGGGGGCGGCCTTGATGGCCCTGCGCCTGCATGAGCCGAGCCGCGCCCGGCCTTACCGCGCGCCGCTGGCCTTCCTGGTGGGCACGGCCACCATTTTGGGCTGCGCCTATCTGTTCATCAGCCTGCAAGGCCGCACGATCGTCTATTTCTTCTTGTGGAACGGCGTGGGGCTGGCGATCTATTGGCTGTTTGCGCGCCGCGCTAGCGTTTTGGGCAAGGCTAAGCGCGCATGAGCACGGGTGGGATAAGCAGGGGTGGCATGCGTGCGAGCCGCGCCGCGCTAGATTGCCTGCAAAGGCTGAGCGTGCGGCCGGAGGCTGGCGCGGGCCTGCCAGCCCATTCGCCCATTGATGCCAGCCTGATCACCGAGTTGACGCCCGCCAGCGCCGCGCAGATTGAGCAGGCCATAGCCCAGGCCGCGGCCGCCTTTCCACGCTGGCGCGATACGCCCGCCCCGCGCCGCGGCGAGCTGGTGCGCCTGCTCGGCGAAGAATTACGCGCGGCCAAGGCCGATTTAGGCCTGTTGGTGACACTGGAGGCCGGTAAAATCCTCAGTGAGGGCCTGGGCGAAGTCCAGGAAATGATCGACATCTGCGATTTCGCATTGGGGCTTTCGCGGCAATTGGCCGGGCTGACCTTGCCCTCCGAACGGCCCGGCCATCACATGCTGGAGCGCTGGCAGCCGCTTGGCCCGGTGGCGGTGATTTCCGCCTTCAACTTCCCCGTGGCGGTCTGGAGCTGGAACGCGGCCTTGGCGCTGGTCTGCGGCGATCCGGTGATCTGGAAACCCTCCGAAAAAACGCCGTTGACCGCGCTGGCGGTGCAGGCGCTGATGGCCAGGGCTTTGGCCCGCTTTGGGGATGCCCCGGCGCATCTGTGCCAAGTGCTGCAAGGCGGGCGCGATGTGGGCGCGGCGCTTGCGGCGCACCCCGGCATCGCTCTGGTTTCGGCCACCGGCTCAAGCCGCATGGGGCGGGCACTATCCCCCATTGTGGCGGCACGTTTCGGCCGGGCCTTGCTGGAGCTGGGCGGCAATAACGCGATGATCATCGCCCCCAGCGCGGATCTGGATATGGCCGTGAGGGCTATATTGTTTTCGGCGGTGGGCACGGCGGGCCAGCGCTGCACCAGCCTGCGCCGGCTGATCGTGCATGACGCCGTGATGGCCCCGGTGATCGAGCGCCTGCAGGGTGCCTATGCCAGCCTGAGGATTGGCGATCCGCGCAACGCGGACACCCTGGTCGGCCCGCTGATCGATGCCGCAGCCGGCAGCAGCTTCGATGCAGCCTTGGCGCAGGCCCAGGCCGAAGGCGGCGCGCTGCTGACGGGCGGAGGGCGCAGCGCGGGCGTCGCCGGCGGCACATATGTGCGCCCCGCTTTGCTGGCCATGCCCGAGCAGAGCGCCGCCGTGCGGGCCGAAACCTTCGCGCCCATTCTTTACGCCATGGCATACCATGATTTCGAGGAGGCATTGGCCTTGCAAAACGGCGTGGAGCAGGGGCTGTCCTCCAGCCTGTTCACGCTGGATCTGCGCGAAGCAGAGCGCTTTTTGAGCGCTTCGGGCAGCGATTGCGGTATCGCCAACATCAATATCGGCCCATCGGGCGCGGAAATCGGCGGGGCCTTTGGCGGGGAAAAAGCCACGGGCGGCGGGCGTGAGAGCGGCTCCGATAGCTGGAAAGCCTATATGCGCCGGCAAACCCAAACGGTGAATTACTCGCATGCCTTGCCGCTAGCGCAAGGCGTGGTGTTCGGCTGAGGGCGGGCACGGTCGACGCCCGCCTCTTTTTCCGTCATGCCACCGGCGGAGCGCAGCGCAGATCGGTGGCATCCAGATTCCACCGCTGCTGCGCACGGTGGAATGACGCAAGCTTTCATGATGCTGGAAAAACAGCCGTCAGTTCAAACTTTTTGCGTAGTCAACGAAACGAACACATCTTCCAGATCCGGTTCCTGCACCGCCAGATCGCGGATGGAAATGCCGGCTGCGCGAACGAGATCCAGCAAATCCTCGATTTTGTGCTCACGCGCGCGATAGGTGAGGGCCAGCGCACCATCGGCCCGCAAAGTCGATTCCACGCCCAAAGGTGCGCCGATCGCGGCGGGGATCGTGGCTTGGGGTTGCACGATCAGCGTACGGTGATCGAGGCGCTTGAGCAAAGTGGGCGTCGGTTCGCAGGCCACCACCTGCCCGTCATTGACGATGGCGATGGTATCGCACAATTCCTGCGCCTCTTCGAGGTAATGGGTTGTGAGCACGATCGTCACGCCCGAGGCATGCAATTGGCGCACATATTCCCAAAGCTGGCGGCGCAATTCCACATCCACGCCGGCCGTCGGCTCGTCCAGAACCAGAACCGGCGGGGCGTGCACCAGGGCCTTGGCCACCAGGAGGCGGCGCTTCATGCCGCCAGAAAGCTGGCGCACATAGGCATCTTTTTTGTCCCACAGGCCGACATTCTTCAAAATGGCCTCGCTGGTGCGCTCCGCTTTCGGCAAGCCGTAAAAGCCGGCCTGCAGCTCTAGCGCCTCCCATGGGGTGAAGAAGGGGTCGACGGCGATTTCCTGCGGCACGATGCCGATGGCCCCGCGTGCATCGCGGGCATGGGTATCGATATCGAGGCCCCATATGCTGGCTTTGCCGGCGGATTTCATCACCACCCCGCCCAGAATATTGATCAAGGTGGATTTGCCCGCCCCATTGGGGCCCAGCAGTCCAAAGAACGCCCCGCGGGGAATGGCCAGATCGATGCCTTTGAGGGCGTGTTTGGCGGCCATTTTCTTAGTGGCGCGATAGGTTTTTTCCAGCCCCCGCAAATCGATGGCGAAATCGGGCGGGGCGGAATCGGGGGCG
>JAKFWI010000104.1 GCA_021731965.1 Hyphomonadaceae bacterium
GATCAGCCCTTGCGGCGTTACCGGCTTGGGGATGAAATGATCCACTTCGGCGCGCGCGGCGTGCTCCCGGTGGGAGGGCATGGCATTGGCCGTCAGCATGGCCATGGGCGTGCGCCGGCGCTTTTGAGCGCGCTCCATCTCGCGGATTTGTATGGCCGCAGAGAGGCCGTCCAAGATGGGCATTTGCATATCCATAAGGATGAGATCGAACTGGCCGCAGCGATAAGCCTCCACCGCCTCAGCGCCATTTTCCGCCATGGTCAAAGCAATGCCCAAGGGCTCCAGCACCAATTGCACCACCCGCCGATTGACCGGGTGATCCTCCGCCAGCAAGACTCGTAGGCGCTGGAATTGGGCTTGCGGCTCCGGCGGGGTGGAGGGCTCTTCTGCGGTGCCAGCGTTGAAGCGATCAAAATCGGCCAGGCTCAGCGTGCGCCGTGTCGGCACGCGCACCGCGAAACAGCTGCCCACGCCGGGGGTGGAGCGTGCGCTGATCTGCCCGCCCATGGCCTGCGCGATCGCACGGCAAATCGCCAGCCCTAGCCCGGTTCCGCCAAAGCGCCGAGTGATGGAGTTGTCGGCCTGGCTGAAGCGGTCGAACAGGGTTTCGGCGGCTCCCGGATCAAAGCCGATGCCGGTATCTTCCACTTCCAGCGTCAGCCAAGCGCCGTCGGCGGCGGCCTCGTCCAAGGTAACGCGCACCTCGATATGGCCCGCTTCAGTGAATTTGGCGGCGTTCGAGACCAGATTGTTGACCACTTGGCGCAGCCGCAAGGGATCACCCTGCACGAGCCCGCGGGCGTTTTCGTTGAAGACGATGCGCAGCCCAATGCCCTTTTGATCGCAGCGCGCCCGCACCAGATTGGCGGTGGTTTCGATTTCCTGGCGGATATCGAAAGCGGAATCCTCAAGCGAGAGCTGGCCAGCCTCGATCTTGGACAAGTCAAGGACATCGTTCAACAGCCGCTCGAGCGCCGCACCGGAGGCCTGCACCAGGCGCACCATTTCGGTTTGCGTTTCGTTGAGGCTGGTTTGCGCCAGCGCGCCTGTGAGGCCGATCACCCCGTTTAGCGGCGTGCGGATTTCGTGGCTCATGTTGGCGATGAATTCGCTTTTGGCCCGATTGGCGGCGTCGGCCGTGCCGGCCAGGCCCGCTAGCCGCGCTTCCTGGCGCATGCGGGCAGTGATTTCCGCTAGAAACCCAAACCAGGATTTGGGGCAGCCGTCAGCGCCGCGCCGCATTTCCGCGACGGATCGAAACCAGCGATCTTCACTGATGGTTGCGGGGGCGCGGTGGTCGATCTCGACCGGGGGGCCGCCCGCAGCGTGCGCCCGCATGGCCTCACGCACGCGCTCCACGTCTTCGGGGTGGACGAAATCCAGAAAGTCGGTGGCGGTGGTGGGGAAGTCCCAGCCTAGAGATTCGCTCATGCCATCCATGAAAGACAGGCTGCGCGTGGCGATATCATATTGCCAGGTGGCGCAGCCTGCGAGCCGCAGCGACAGCGCCACCAAAGCTTCGCGCTCTCGCAATTCCATAAGGGCCATTTGGTTGGCCGTGACGTCGGTGAAGGTCGCGACCGCCCCAACGCTGGCCGAGTGCACCTGGCGCGCGCCGACGTGCAGCCAATTGGTGACCACGCCGTGATCCTCAACGCCCATCACCACGCCGTCCAGTGCCACGCCTCCGCGCAAAGCTTGCAAAGATGGCAATTCGTCATTGCTCAGCGCGCTGCCATCCTCTCGCAGCAGCCGCCGGCGCGAGCGCAGCTCTGGCTGGGCGATTAGGGTTTGGCGTTCCACGGCCAGATAATCTGCCGCTGCCGGATTGGCGTAGCACACCCCGCCAGTGTGCCCGCGCATCAGCACGCCGAACGGCAAGGCCTCCAGCGCGGCGAGCGCGCCGTCCAGATCGATGCCGTGCAGGCGCTTGGCGCGGCTTGGGGTGGCAAAGCCGGCCCACAGTGTGGTCGGGTGATCATCGACGCTCACCGCGCCCCAACTGGTGATGCGGCCCCAACGCGCGCCGGGGGCGTCCAACGCGCGCAGCCTCTCGGGCGGACGCGAAGCAAAGGGCATTAGCCGCTCCCCGCGCTTGGCGATCAAGGCGGCGGGTGCCGCCAAGCTGCAAGTCAGCGCCAAAGAGCGGCTGGCATAGACCGCTTCCCAGCCGCCATCGCAATCGGCGCGGGCCAGGATGATGCGCCCTGCTGGCAGGGCCTCATAGGCCGTACATAAATCGTTAAACCGCATCTGGGCCCGGCCTCCAGGGCGCAAGTCTATGATTTTAGCGTTTGAATTCTGTTAAAATCGGCCCAGCGCCGGCCTGCCCCCTAGAGCGGATCCCGATTTGACCTATCTCAGGTCAAATCGGGTGAATCCGCTCTACACTAAGGGATTAGACCCGTTCTCGGCCGAAAACCGCGTCACACTTTTCGGGAACGGGTCTATTGCGCGCGCGCCAATTCCCGGGCGATGATCACGCGCATGATTTCATTGGTACCTTCGAGGATTTGGTTGACCCGCACATCGCGCACGATGCGTTCCACTTCGTAATCCTTCAAATAGCCATAACCGCCATGGATTTGCAGCGCCTCATTGGCCACGCGAAAGCCGGCATCGGTGACAAAGCGCTTGGCCATGGCGCAGAATTTGGTAGCTTCGGGATCCTTGGCATCGAGCCGGCGCGCGGCTTCATAAAGAAAGAGCCGCGCTGCCTCCAAATCGGTGGCCATGTCCGCGAGCTTGAACTGGGTGGCCTGAAATTCGCCAATCGATTTCCCAAAGGCTTCGCGCTCGCGGCTATAGCGCAAAGCGCGGTCGAAGGCGTCGCTGGCCCCGCCTAGGGAGGTGGCGGCGATGTTCAGCCGCCCACCATCCAGCCCCTGCATGGCGATCTTGAAGCCATAGCCCTCTTCGCGCAGGCGATTTTCAGCCGGCACCCGGCAATCCTCGAAGATCACTTGGGCGGTGGGTTGGGCGTTCCAGCCCATTTTGCGCTCTTGCGCGCCAAAGCTGAGGCCAGGCGCGCCTTTCTCGACCACCAAAGTGGAAATGCCGCCGGCACCGCTGTCCCCCGTGCGCACCATGCACACATAAAGATCGCTTTCCGGCGCGCCGGAAATGAAGGCTTTGGCCCCGTTGAGCCGATAATGCGCATTGCCATCGGCCTGCGCGCGCGTGCGCAGCGCCGCGGCATCGGAGCCGGAATTCGGCTCGGTCAAGCAATAGGAGGCCATCAGCTCCATGCGCGTCAGCTTGGGCAGCCAGCGCTGGCGCTGCTCTTCGCTGCCAAAGCGATCAATCATCCAGGAGGCCATGTTGTGGATGGAGATAAAGGCCGCGGTGGTCACGTCGCCGCGGGCCAATTCCTCGAATACCAAGGCCGCGTCCAGCCGGGTGAGGCCCGAGCCGCCGACATCCTCGCGCACATAAATGCCGGCAAAGCCCAGCTCCGCGGCGCGGCGGATGACATCCTTGGGGAAGATTTTCTCTTCGTCCCATTTGCCGGCGTTGGGGCGCAATTCCTTGGTGGCAAAGGCGCGGGCGGTATCTTGAACCTGGCGGGATTGTTCGGGCAGATCAAAAGGCATGGGGGCGCTCTAAAGGGCAAAGGCTATGTATAGCGCAGTGCGCCGCGCCGTATAGCGGGTGCTTACCAGCGCAAGCTGCGCCGCAGCCGGTAGCGCAGCCAGACGGCCCCGCCATTCAGCAGCAGCGTGATGGCCAGCAAAGCCAGCCCGGCCGCCGCAGCGTTGGCGCGAAACGCTGGGTTTGGCCGCGATGTCCAGTTGAACATCTGGATCGGCAGTACGGAAAAGCTTTCCCCCAGCCAGGAAGAGGGGCTCCAGCTGGCCGCCGCACCGGCCAGGCCCAGCGTGGTGCGGACCTGCGAACCCGTGGGCAAATCCGCACTGCCGGGCGCGATGGCGCGCTCGCTGCCATCGGGTAAAATCGCCACCCCGCCGCGCGGCACCCGCACGGAAACGGTCTCGCCGGGATTCTGCAGCGTCTGCTGGGCGTCATAGCGCCCGATCTGCAGATATTGCGGCTCCTGCGGCAGCGAAACCGGCAAAAAGGCGACAAAGCTCAAGGCCCCGATGGTGATGAGCGGGGCGGATTCGCCCATGGCGCGCGACAGGCCGATAATAATGCCGGTGACCACGCCTGGCATGGCCGCCGGCAAAACGTGATCTTGCGTGGCCTGCCATTTGGTGGCCCCCAGCGCCAGCGCCGCCTCGCGGATGGTGGCGGGGGTAGAGCGCAGCGCCTCGCGAGTCGCCACGATAATGATCGGCAGGATCAATAAAGCCAGCGTCAAGCCGGCGGTGGCGATGCTGCGCCCCAGATGCAATTGGTAAACAAACAAGCCGAGCGCCAGCAGCCCATAGACGATGGAGGGCACGGCCGCCAAATTGTTCACGGCGATCTCCACCGCGTCTTTCAGCGCGGATTTCGGGGCATATTCCTCCAGATAGATGGCGGCGGCGATGCCCAATGGGATGGCGATGACAGCCGTGGTGATGATCACCAGTAGAGAGCCGATCAAAGCAGCGATCAGGCCGGCGGCCTGCGGCTTGCGCGATGGGAAGGAGGTCAGAAAATCCCAATTCAGCCGCGCCCCGCCATCATGCAGCAAAACCAACACCACCGCAGACAGCACGATCAGCCCTAGGGCCGTGGCCAAAATGCCCCAGAGGATGAAGGCGCTGTCCGCGCGCTTGCGTTGGCGCACGCGGGCGCTGCCCGTGAGGCTGCGCGGGGGCTGGGTGGCATGGGCCATCAATAGGCCTCCCGAAAGCGGCGTTGCATCCAAAACGCCGCCAGATTAAACACCAGCGTAATAACCAGCAGCGTCAGGCCCGCCGCGAAAATGCTCTGATAGCCAATGGAGCCGTGCGGCAAATCCCCGAGCGCGACCTGCGCGATGAAGGCCGTGATGGTGGCGGCTGGCTCCCGCGGGTCTAGGGTTAATTGGGGCTGTTGCCCGGCAGCAATGGCCACCACCATGGTCTCGCCCACGGCCCTGGAAATGCCCAGCACGAACGCACCGGCTATGCCCGAGGCGGCTGCGGGGGCAACCACCGAAAGAGCGGTTTCCAGCCGCGTGCCGCCCAGCGCCAAAGAGCCATCGCGCAGCGCATTGGGAACCGCCCGCATCGCATCCTCGGAAAGCGAGGTGATATAGGGAATGATCATCACGCCAATGACCAGGCCGGCTGACAGCGTATTGAAACCTGGCAAACCGGGGATTACGGCCTGCAGCATGGGCGTGACGAACAGCAAGGCAAAATAGCCGTATATCACGGTGGGCACGCCGGCCAACAGCTCCAGGATCGGCTTGATGATCTCTCTTGCGCGTGCGCTGGCAAATTCCGAGAGATACACCGCGGCCAGAAAGCCGAGCGGCCCCGCCAAGGCCAAAGCCACCAGAGTGGTTAACAGCGTGCCGCACAGCAAAGGCGCGATGCCAAAGCTGGGATTGGCAAATAGCGGCGTCCAGCGCGTCTGCGTCAGAAACCTGCCGAAGCCAACATGCTGGAAAAAGCCGATCGATTCGCTGATCAGGATCCAAAAAATGCTGATGGTGATGCCCACGGCCATCAGCGCCGAAAGCTGCAAGCCGGCCTCGATCAGGCGCTCCAACGGGCGGGCGCGCCGCACGCGAAAATCCTGGCGCGGGCGCGCGGGCTTATTCATTGGCTGGGAAATCTGCTGCAAGGCCCACTCCCGGGTGCGTTTTTTGGCGCGCCACGACACATTCCGCATCCGCGCGTAGCGATAAAGTGTGACGGCTGTGTAACGGCGTCAATTTCGTGCGCAGGGGCCGCAAGAAAGTCTTTACACGTCTGGCCCATATCCTTATGTGTACTGCTCCGGCGGACCTGGAAACAGCGTCCACTAACGCGCCCCCTCGGCCCAGGCCACACGGGGGACCGACCCTGAAACCATCCAGGGCACGGCCTCCCGGCGTAAGCTCCCGTTCTCGGACGGCGAAGGGTGCGGACCTGACATTTAGCATGTCCGACTAACGCCGGCCTGGGTTTTATTACGTTGCGGTATTTGGGGTTTGACCCGCGCAACGCCGAGATTGGGGAGTGCGTGATGGACTATGTCCAATCGCCCCTTGACTTGGTCGGCACGAACGCACCGGAAGGTCCGGTTGCGATCGCGCGCCCACACCGGGTCGAGGCGGCGGGGAAGTGGTTTCTGGACCATTTTCCCGGTCAAGTTTTCTATGCGGCGAAGGCCAATCCCAGCCCATGGGCGCTCGATGCGCTCTGGAAGGCGGGCGTGCGCGGCTTTGACGTGGCCTCGGAGGCCGAAGTGCGGCTCATCGCCGAGCGATTCGGCCCGGAGGCCAAATTGGCCTTCATGCATCCGGTAAAAAGCCGGCGGGCCATTTCGCGCGCCTATTTCGATTATGGCGTGCGCACATTCGTGCTCGATACGGCCGAGGAATTGGAAAAGATCCTTGCGGAAACGGGCTTTGCCCGCGATCTCTCGTTGATCGTGCGCTTGGCGGTTTCCAATGAGGGCTCTTCCTTGCCGCTGGCCGCCAAATTCGGCGTCGATCCCTTGGCCGCGCCCGATCTGCTGCGCCTTGCCCGCGCCGCAACCGAAGAATTGATGGGCATTTCCTTTCATGTCGGCTCGCAATGCATGCGCCCGGGTGCCTATCGCCAGGCCATGATGGATGCCAACCGGGCCATCGTGCGCGCGGGCGTCGTGGTGGATGTCGTGGATGTGGGCGGCGGTTTTCCGGCCATCTATCCTGGCATGCGCCCGCCGGCTCTGCGCGAATACATGCAGGTGATCGGCTCAACCTTCGAGGACATGTTCGTGGCCCAAAACGCCCAGCTCTGGGCCGAGCCTGGCCGCGCGCTGGTCGCGGAGGCGGGCTCGATCGTGGCGCGGGTGGATTTGCGCAAGGGCGATGCGCTCTATCTCAATGATGGGGCCTACGGCAATCTGTTCGATGCCGCGCATGTCAAATGGCCGTTTCCGGTGCGGTTGCTGCGCCATGTGGAAAGCCGGGCCAAGCTCGCGCCGTTCCGCTTTTACGGCCCGACCTGCGATAGCCTGGATGCCGCGCCAGGGCCCTTTCTGTTGCCCGCCGATATTGCCGAAGGCGATCTCATCGAGATCGGCATGCTTGGGGCGTATGGCGTGGCCATGGGCACGCGCTTTAACGGCTTTGGCGACACGCTGGATGTGCAATCGGCGGATTCGCCCTGGCCATCGCTGTATGAGGCCGTGCCAAGCGTGGTGCGCCACGCCGCGCAAAGCCGTGTGACCAATCTGGCGGCCGTGCGCTCCAACAAACGCAAGCGCTGAGCAGATCGAGCCACAGATCGGTGGGGGCCAGGGCGCTGGACCCCCACCGATCCCTCCGGCACGGTGGGGTGACGGCCGGATGAATGAAAATTCTTGCGACCTCCAAGTCCGTCATGCCACCGGCATTGCGCAGCAAGGATCTTTGGCATCCAGATCGACAGAGTCCACCCGCGCAAAGCCGTGTGGAATGATGCCAAACTCGGCCTTCAGCCCGCAGGCGGGGGCGCGGCCTTGGGTGCCGGCTCAAAAAAGGCACCGGCCGGCCCCGGAAACACCAATGGGCTTTCATAGCCATCCGCCGAAACGGCCGAAACACCGAAAAACCAATCATCGATGACGATGCCGGGCAGCAGCAGCGAAGTGGCACCTGCCGGCGCATCCACGCTGATTTCCCAGTTTGGCGCAATGGTTTCGCGCCGCCAGATGCGGTAGCCGGCTGCCCCGGGCACGGCTTGCCAGCTCACCAGCGTATCGGGCTTGACCGCGCCTTCGATGCGCACGCCCTCGGGCGGGGCGGGGGCAAGCGCCAAGGCCGCCATGGCCATGACATTGAGCCGCGTTACTTTCGCCAAATAGGGAAAATCCACCCCGTCCAGCGTATCGCCATAAGGGCGGCCACCTTCATAGCGGATGTCCTGGTGCTGGCGATCATAATTCTCCGCGCCCTCGGTGAGGCGCACGGCCGGAAAGCCGGCCTCCAGCATGCGCACCTGATCCCCGCCCCTGCCGAAGCGATCGGTGCGATAAATCATCGCCACATCGAGATTGGGCAGGCGCTCGGCCGCCAGGCGATCCAGAAAGCGGGCCAGATTGCGAGCCGGGCTATCGACTTCTCCGCCATTATAGCGGCGCCGATTGGCTTGCTCTGGCGTTTCAATGGCCTTGGTGCCCTCGGCGAAGACGCGCACGCGCGTGGCGTTCACCGCCCCGCTAGAGCCTTCGATATTGCCGATGATATCGTTGTTGAGCACGGCCTCGACGCGCCAGCCTTGCGCCTTGGCATAATCGGCCAGGATCTTGCCGCCGAACAGGCCCTGTTCTTCGCCCGAAAGCACGGCATAGACCAGAGTGGCGGGGAATTTGCGCTTGGAAAGCACGCGCGCCGCCTGGATCACGGCCACCGTGCCGGAGCCATCATCATTGGCCCCGGGCGCATCGCTTTTGGCATCCAGCACATCGCTGACGCGGCTATCGATATGGCCGGAAATGATGATGACGCGGCCGGGATCGCTGCTGCCGCGCTGGATGGCCAGCACGTTCACCACTTTGGTGGGAATAGGCAGGCGATCGCTGGTGAAGGTCTCTTCCGGCAAAGCGATTTCCAGGCAGCCGCCGCAGGCGCTGGCGAGGGTGCGAAATTCCGCCTCCACCCAGCGCCGGGCAGCCCCAATGCCGCGCTTTTCCGATTTGACATCCGAGGCGGTGTGGCGCGTGCCAAAGCGCACGAGGCGCGTCAGATCCGCCTTCAGGCTCTCGCCGCTGACCTCGCTGGCGGTGCCGTTCAGCTCTGC
>JAKFWI010000239.1 GCA_021731965.1 Hyphomonadaceae bacterium
AGGTGGATGTTTTTGATGGCGGCCCGCTGCTATCGACCGCCCGCGATGCGCTGCGCACCGTGCGCGAGGCCCAGCGTCTGCCGGTAAAGATCGCGCAGCCAGCCCCGGGTCGACGCGCCTTGATCGCCATCCCAAGCTTTGCCAGTTTCCGCTGCGTGCCGGCGATGGCGGTGATTGTCGATGGCGAAGTGCACATGGGGCAGGCGAGCGCGCGCGCGCTTGGCGTTCGCGGGGGCGATGAGGTCTTGGCATGGGTCAGCGCGACATGATGGGCGATAATTGCATTGCGGGGAGCTGGCTGCCTGGCAGCGGGGCGCCTTTCTCCTCGATCGATCCGGCGCTGGGCGACAGCGTATGGTCCGGCCG
This sequence comes from Hyphomonadaceae bacterium, assembly GCA_021731965.1. Taxonomy (GTDB): domain Bacteria; phylum Pseudomonadota; class Alphaproteobacteria; order Caulobacterales; family Aquidulcibacteraceae. The sequence continues at coordinate 367 of JAKFWI010000239.1, forward strand.
GGGAGCCAGCCCGCAGGACGTAAAGCAGGCCTTTGCAGCCGCGCACGCAGCCTTTCCCGCCTGGGCGCGCCGGCCTTTGGCGGAGCGGGTGAGCGCATGCCGCGCCTTTGGGGCCCAGCTGGAGGCGCAGAAGGATGCCTTCGCGCGGATGATCGCGCGCGAAACCGGCAAGCCCTTGTGGGAGGCGCTGGCGGAAGTCCAGGCCATGCTTGGCAAGATCGAGATTTCTATCCGCGCGCAAGCCGAACGCGCGGGAGAGCGTCGCGATCCCGCCGCTTTTGGCGCAGCGAGCCTGCGTCACCACCCGCATGGGGTGCTGGCCGTCATGGGGCCCTATAATTTTCCTGGCCATTTGCCCAATGGCCATATCGTCCCGGCTTTGCTGGCGGGCAACAGCATCGTGTTCAAACCCAGTGAGCTGACCCCCGGCGTGGGCGCGGCGATGGTCGAGGCGTGGCATGGCGGGGGCTTGCCGGCTGGAGTGCTAAATCTCGTGCAAGGCGGGCGCGACACCGGCGCGGCTTTGCTGGAGGATGCGCGCTTGGCGGGCGTGCTGTTTACCGGCTCGGCGACGACGGGCCAGCTGATTCATCGCTACTTCGCTGGCCGCCCCGATATCATCCTGGCCTTGGAAATGGGCGGAAACAATCCGCTGCTGGTGTGGCCGGGTGGCGATGCCAGCGCGGCAGCCAATCTGATCGTGCATTCGGCCTTTGCCACCTCCGGCCAGCGTTGCTCTTGCGCGCGCCGGCTGATTTTGCCCAACGGGGCGTTTGGCGATGCGGTGCTGGAGGCGTTGATCGCGCTGGCAGGCCACATCCGGATTGGGCCATGGAATGGCACGCCAGAACCCTTTATGGGCCCCTTGGTCAGCGAGGCGGCGGCGCGGCGCGCGCAAGCCAGCGCCGAGGGCTTGATCGCGAAGGGTGCACGGGCGCTGATGCCCATCAAACGCGAGGGAGCGTTTTTTCAGCCTTTGTTGCTGGACATGAGCCATGCGCCCGAGCCGCCGGACGAGGAGATCTTCGCCCCGGTGCTGCAGCTCTGGCGGGTGGGGAGCCTCGATCAGGCCCTTGCCCGGGCCAATGCCAGCCGCTTTGGCCTTTCGGGCGGGGTGATCAGCGATGATCCAGCCGTCTGGGAGCGCGCCCAGGCGGAGATGCGCGCCGGTGTGCTCAATTGGAATCGGCCAACCACGGGTGCCTCCTCGGTCATGCCGTTTGGCGGCCCCGGTTTATCGGGCAATGCCCGGCCCAGCGCCTATTACGCGGCCGATTACTGCGCTTATCCGGTGGCCATGCAAATTTCAGCGGATGTGAGCGCCATCGCGGCCCCTGGCTTGACGCTGCCCTAGGATGCGCGTAGGCGCGCTTTGGGCCACCCGCTCCCACCGGCGGGCGTCCATCTGAGAGGATGGTAGTTCGCATGCATAATCTCCCCAAGCCGGGCCTTCGCCCGGTTGATGCCCGTTTCTCTTCGGGCCCCACCAAAAAACACCCCAATTGGTCGCTCTGCGCGCTCGAGGGCGCGGCGCTTGGCCGTTCGCATCGCTCCAAGGCCGGAAAGGCCAAGCTCAAAGAAGCGATCGATCGCACGCGGGCGCTGCTCGCGGTGCCGGATGATTACAAGATTGCCATTGTGCCGGCGTCCGATACGGGCGCGGTGGAGATGGTGATGTGGTCCATGCTCGGGGCGCGCCCGGTTGATGTTTTCGCTTGGGAAAGCTTTGGCGAAGAATGGGTCACAGATGCGCAAGAGCAGCTCAGCCTGCCCGATTTGCGCCTGCATGTGGCCCGGCCCTATGGCGCGCTGCCAGATTTCGGGCTGGCCCGGCCCGAGGCCGACATCCTGTTCACCCAAAATGGCACCACCAGCGGCGCGAAGATTCCAAATTTTGATTGGATCGCCGCCGATCGTCAGGGCCTTGCCATCAATGATTGTACTTCGGCGGCCTTCGCGCAGCCCATTGAATGGGCGAAATGCGATGTGGTCACGTACTCCTGGCAAAAGGTCATGGGCGGTGAGGCCGCGCACGGTATGCTGATCCTTAGCCCGCGCGCGGTGCAGCGGCTGGAAACCTATCCCAGCCCCCGGCCTTTGCCGAAAATCTTCCGCATGGTGAAAAAAGGCAAGCTCGACACTGAATTGTTCGAGGGCGCGACCATCAACACGCCCAGTTTGCTGTGCGTTGAAGATTATCTCGATGCCTTGAAATGGGGCGAAGCTATTGGCGGCTTGCCAATGCTGCACGCCCGCGCTGACGCCAATAGCCGGGTGCTGTATGATTGGGCCGCGCGCACGCCTTGGATTGCGCCGCTGGCCGGTGACCCAGCCAGCTGGTCCAACACCGGGGTCTGCCTGAAAATTGTCGATGAGCGGGTGACGGGTCTGGCACCCGACAAGCAGGCTGCCTTTGCCAAGGCGCTTGCCAATTTGTTGGAAAAGGAAGGCGTCGCACTCGATGCCGCATCCTACCGCTCCGCCCCGCCGGGGCTGCGCATCTGGTGCGGTGCCACCATCGAAACGGCCGATATCGAGGCGCTGATCCCGTGGATCGAATGGGCTTTTGCCAGCCTGATCGCGGAGGATTGACCATGCCACGTGTTTTGATCAGCGATGAGCTTTCCCCCGCCGCCGTGGAGATTTTCCGCAATCGCGGCATCGAGGTGGATTTCCAGCCGCAATTGGGATCGGACGGCGCCAAGCTGAAGGAGATTATCGGCGCTTATGACGGCCTGGCCATCCGCTCCGCCACCAAAGTGAAGGCCGATATCATCGCCGCCGGCCTGCGCTTGAAAGTGATCGGGCGGGCTGGGATTGGTGTCGATAATATCGACATTCCCGCGGCCACAGCCAAGGGCGTGGTGGTGATGAACACGCCTTTCGGCAATTCCATCACGACGGCCGAGCACGCCATCGCCCTCATGTTTGCAGCGGCGCGCCAGCTGGCGGCGGCGGACGCCTCAACCCAGGCCGGCAAATGGGAAAAGAACCGCTTTTTGGGAGCGGAGCTGTTCGCCAAGACGCTTGGCGTTATTGGCTGCGGCAATATCGGCGGGATTGTCGCGGATCGCGCTTTGGGCCTGAAGATGAAAGTCATCGCCTATGATCCGTATCTGACGCTGGAGCGCGCGATTGAGCTGGGCGTAGAAAAGGTTGAACTGGCGCAACTTTTGGCACGGGCCGATGTGATTAGCCTGCACACGCCTTTGACGGACAAGACGCGCAACATCCTTTCCGCTCAGGCGCTGGCGCAGACCAAACGCGGCGTGATCATTGTCAATGCGGCCCGCGGCGGGCTGATTGATGAGCAGGCTTTACGGGCTGGGCTGGAAAGCGGCCATATCGCCGGGGCGGGGATCGACGTGTTCAGCACCGAGCCGGCCAAGGAGAACGTCCTGTTTGGGGCACCCAATCTGGTGGCAACCCCGCATCTGGGGGCCGCTACCAACGAGGCCCAGGAGAATGTGGCTTTGCAGGTGGCGGAGCAGATGAGTGATTATCTGCTGACCGGGGCGGTTTCCAACGCGCTCAACATGGCCTCGGTCACGGCGGATGAGGCCCCGCGCCTTCGACCCTGGGCGGCATTGGCGCAAAAGCTTGGCCTGCTGGCTGGGCAATTGGTGGATTGCGCCTTCGAAAAGATCGATGTGGCCTATGAGGGGCATGTCGCGGCGCTGAACATCAAGCCGCTGACCGCGGCGGCACTGGCCGGTGTGTTGCGCCCACAATTGGCGCATGTGAACATGGTTTCTGCGCCGGCCATGGCCAAAGAGCGCGGCATTACGCTTTCGGAAAGCCGCCAGGAGAATGCCTCTGTCTATGACAGCGTGGTGCGCATCAGCGTGACGGCGGCGGGGCGCGAGCTATCGGTGGCCGGCACGCTGTTCGGTGCGGAGCCACGCATCATCGAGGCGGAAGGCATGGCCCTGGAGGCCCCGTTCGCCCCGTTTATGCTCTATGTGAAAAACGAGGATAAACCCGGCATGATCGGGCGGCTGGGTACGCTGCTGGGCGAGGCGCAGGTCAATGTCGCCACGTTCCATTTGGGGCGCCTTGGCGAGGGTGAAACCGCGGCGGCGCTGCTGGGCGTCGATGCGCCGGTGGAGCAGGCCACGCTCGACGGCGTGCGGGCGCTTGCGCTCGTTGTATCTGCACGCGCGCTCGCTTTCTAAAATCGGCTGGTTTACAGCTTCAGCGAAGCGATTCGGGCGGGCAACAGGGTTGGATATGCTGAGAAAATGGAGTTGTGCGGCGCTGGCCGGCACCCTCGGGGCGGGCCTTGCCGGCTCGGCCCACGCCGCAATTCCCGTGCGAGCCATTTATGGCGGCGGGCTTTTTCACGATATCACGCTCATTGATCCGCAAAGCGGCGGCGTGGAAAGCGGGCCAAATCTCGAGATCGAGGTGCAACTCGAAAGCCCACGTGTTTTTCGGTATGTTCTTGATCCGTCAGTGTATTTCGTGGGGTCGCTCAACACGCGCGGCGATACCAGTTATGGCGGCTTCGGGCTGAACTGGAAGTTTTACTTCTCTAAGAATTGGGCGTTTGAGCCGGGCGTCGGCTATGTCATTCACAATGGCCAGCTTGATGTGCCCTTCCCAGGTGGTGATGCCCGCAATGCGGCGTTCCGCGCGGAGAACATCTTGTTTGGCTCACGCGATTTGTTTCGGCTGACGACGGGGCTCACCCGTGATTTCGGGCCACGCTGGTCGGGGCAAGTGCTGTATGAGCATCTCAGCCACGGCCAGATCATTGGCCGCGGACGCAATCAGGGCTTGGATTCGGTCGGCCTGCGTCTCGCTTACCGGTTTCGCGATCGCCACGGCAAGCCCATCGCTGCCAAGGAGTAAAGCGTGTCTTCAGTCGCGGTAATCGGCTCGCAATGGGGCGACGAAGGCAAGGGCAAGATCGTCGATTGGCTATCCAATCGGGCGGATATCGTCGTGCGTTTCCAAGGTGGGCACAATGCTGGCCACACGCTGGTGGTGGGTGAGACGGTCTATAAGCTATCCTTGCTGCCCAGCGGTGTTGTCCAGGGTAAGCCCTCGGTAATTGGCAATGGCGTGGTGGTGGATCCTTGGGCCTTGCTGGCGGAGATCAGCCGGCTGGGCGATCAGGGCATCAAAATCGGGCCAGATTTGCTTATTTTGGCGGAAAACGCCTGCTTGATCCTGCCCTTGCACCGGGATCTGGATGCCGCGCGTGAGCGCCAAGCCGGTTTGGCCCAAATCGGCACCACCCAGCGGGGCATCGGGCCGGCGTATGAGGATAAAGTGGGCAGGCGCGCCATTCGGGTGTGCGATCTGGCTGATCCAGAGGCGCTGGACTGGAAGATCAATCGCTTGCTCGCGCACCACAACGCGCTGCGCCGGGGGCTAACGCTGCCGGAGGTGGATGTCAGCGCGCTGCGCGCCAGCCTGCTCAGCATTGCGCCGCAGATCTTGGCCTTCGCCCAACCTGCTTGGTGGGTGCTCGATAGCGCGCGCCGGGCCGGCAAACGCATCCTGTTTGAGGGCGCGCAGGGCAGCTGGCTGGATATCGATCACGGCACCTATCCCTATGTTACCTCTTCCAACACCGTGGCCGGGCAGGCCGCCAGCGGCAGCGGGCTGGGCCCCTCGGCCATCGGTTATGTGCTTGGGCTGGTGAAGGCCTACACGACGCGTGTGGGCGAAGGGCCTTTCCCTACAGAATTGCACGACGACGATGGCCGCAAACTGGGGGAGATCGGCAAGGAATTCGGCGTCGTCACCGGGCGGGCGCGTCGGTGCGGCTGGTTTGACGCGGCGCTGGTGCGCCAGAGCGCGGCGCTTAGCGGCATGCACGGCCTAGCCTTGACCAAGCTGGACGTGCTCGATGGCTTCGAAACCCTGAAAATCTGCACCGGCTATCGCATCGGTGAGCGCATGCTCGATCGCATTCCCGCCAGCGCGCGTGATCAACAAGCGCTGACGCCGGTTTATGAGCAGATGCAGGGCTGGCGTGATACCACCCGCGGCGCGCGCTCCTGGAGGGATTTGCCCGCGGCGGCGATCAAATATGTGCGGCGCGTCGAGGAATTGACCGCCACGCCCGTGGCGCTGCTCTCCACCAGCCCAGAGCGCGAGGATGTCATCCTCGTGCGCGATCCGTTTCAGCCGGGCGGCTGACCCAGGCGGGAAGCGGGATCGCAATACGCTCCACAAACAATCCAGAACGCATTCAGGAAAACCGCGTCATCCTATTCGGGAATGGCGTCTAATCGTCAACCGTGATCAGCCCTTGGGCCAAAGCGTGCTGTTTCATGGCCTTTTGCAGCTTTTCGAACGCGCGCACCTCGATTTGGCGGACTCGTTCGCGGCTCACGTCATATTCCTTGGATAGCTCCTCCAAGGTGGCCGGCTCATCCTTTAGGCGCCGCTCTTGGATGATATGGCGCTCCCGCTCCGAGAGGGTGGCCATGGCGCTCTGCAGCAGCCCCATGCGCGCGCCAAACTCCTCCGAATTGGCCAAAGAGGTTTCCTGGCTCTCGAGATTGTCATCGGCCAGCCAATCTTGCCATTCGCTCTCACTATCGGAGGCGATCGGAGAATTTAGGCTCGCATCGCCGCCCGCCAGGCGCCGATTCATCGAGATCACTTCTTCGTTGGTAACGGCCAATTTGTGGGCGATGGTGGCCACGTGCTCGGGCCGCAAATCACCCTCTTCAAGGGCCTGCATCTGGCCTTTCATGCGGCGCAGGTTGAAGAACAGCTTTTTTTGCGCCGCTGTGGTGCCCAGTTTCACCAGGCTCCAGGAGCGCAAGATGTATTCCTGGATCGAGGCGCGGATCCACCACATGGCATAGGTGGCTAAGCGAAAGCCCTTGTCGGGATCGAACTTTTTGACGGCCTGCATCAGGCCGACATTCCCCTCCGAGATCACTTCCCCGATCGGCAAGCCATAGCCACGATAGCCCATGGCGATCTTGGCCACCAAACGCAGATGTGACGTGACCAGCGAATGCGCTGAAACCACATCGCCGCGATCGCGCCAATTCTTGGCATAGGTGAATTCCTGCTCCTTTTCGAGCATGGGAAACTTGCGGATCTCCTGCAGATACCGCTGCAGCCCGCCTTCCGGCGAAAGCGCAAGGGTTAGTGCTGTCGAGGCCATGAGTCACTCCATCCGGCCCTATACCCACCGGTTCGCAAGTCTTGCGCAGCATTGAGGCGAAAAGAGGCACGCCCCCAGCGCGTCACATTGGTTTGGGGCGGATCTTCTTCAAGATGCCTGAAAACGCGATGATCGGTGCGTCCTCCTGCAGGAGGCGCCCTTGAATGAAAATCATCGATCCGGTTTCACGCGTCACCTCCCCGCGGCCAATCAGGCGCACGCCGTGCCGGCCGGCGGCAAGAAACTCGGTGGAGCAGGTCAGCGTCACGGCATAGCCCTCTTTGAGGGCATAATGGGCGATGGCGAATAGGGCGAAATCGACAAAGCTCATGAGCAAGCCGCCGTGCAAAAAGCCGCCGCCATTGCAATGCTCCGGTCGCGGGGTCATGGCGGCAACGGGGCTTCCAACCTCGTCCAAACGGTAATGAAACGGGCCGATCAGCGTTTCAAACGGATCGCTCCCGCGGCCCCAGGTCCACCAGCCGGCAAAGGGCCCGTCCTCAACCAAGTGGCGACCGCTTGCAGCGGCGCTTGTTTCGCTCATGATCATCTCCAAGATGGGCTTTTTGGCGTGATCGCGCTGCTATGGCAATGCAGTATGCGCGCCGCGTAGTGGGCCCTAGACCAAGAAAGCGAGAGAGCATGGCGCTCGATTTAGAAACCCGCACGGCTTTCCTGGAAACCGTGCGTCGATTTGTGCGTGAGCGCCTGCGCCCGCTGGAACGCCAGGTCAGCGACAGCGATGAAATCCCTGACGATATCGTCGCGGAAATGCGCTCGCTTGGCCTGTTTGGCCTGTCCATCCCCGAAAGCTATGGCGGGCTTGGCCTCAGCATGGAGGAAGAAGTGCTGGTGGGCATGGAGCTTGGCGGCTGCTCCCCGGCGTTTCGCTCAACCTTTGGCACGAATGTCGGCATTGGCAGCCAGGGCCTCGTGATGTTCGGCACGGCGGAGCAAAAGGCGGCGTTCTTGCCGGCGATCGCCGCCGGCACGGTGATCACCAGCTTTGCCTTGACGGAGCCAGAGGCAGGCTCGGATTCCGCCTCGGTGCAAACCCGCGCGGTGCTGGACGGGGATCATTATGTCCTACGGGCACCAAGCGCTACATCACCAATGCCGACAAGGCCGATTTGTTCACCGTCATGGCGCGCACCGATCCGGCGAAAAAGGGGGCAGGGGGTGTTTCGGCCTTTCTGGTGCCGCGCGCCACCGAA
>JAKFWI010000248.1 GCA_021731965.1 Hyphomonadaceae bacterium
ATTTCTTTGAAAATACTCTAGCGTCTTCGTACGTGGCTTGCTCCGCGTCCGCTGCGGCGCGCAGCGAAGCGCGAAGCCCAGACCGCACCTCGAGAAAGTCCAGTCCGGTTTCTCGTGCGAACGCAGCCCGATGCTTAAACTTAGACACGTTCTTGAAAGGTGCGACGCTACGCCGCCACTGCGTCCTGCGTGAATTGCAGCTTGGCGAGCCGCGCGTACAGGCCATTGCGGGCCTGCAAATCCGTGTGCGTGCCCTCTTCTACGATGCGGCCCTCATCCATCACCACGATCCGATCCGCGCGCTGCACCGTGGCCAAGCGGTGGGCGATGATCAGCGTGGTGCGCCCGGCGCGCGCCGCTTCGATGGCCTTTTGGACCAGGCGCTCATTTTCGGAATCAAGTGCGCTGGTTGCCTCATCGAGCAGCAAGACCGGCGCGTTGCGCACGAGGGCTCTGGCGAGAGCCAAGCGCTGGCGCTCACCGCCGGATAATTGCTTGGCTCTGGGGCCAAGCTCTTCTTCATAGCCCTGGCTGCGCGCCAGGATGAAGGGCTCGGCCTCGGCTGCGCGCGCGGCTGACAGCACCGCTTCGGGCGTGGCTTCGGCGCGGCCAAACAGGATGTTCTCGCGCGCCGTGCCGGAAAACAACGCGGCGTCTTGCGCCACATAAGCAAAGCGCATGCGCCAAAGGCGGGGATCGGCATCGCTGGCGCTGATGCCATCCAGGCGCACATGGCCGGTATCGGCGTCGTAAAAGCGCAGCAACAAGCGAAACACCGTGCTCTTGCCCGCGCCGGAGGGGCCCACCAAGGCGACGGTCTCGCCGGGGCGCACGCTCAAGCTGAAATCGCGCAAAGAGGAGCGCCCGTCCGCGCCCGGATAGCTGAAATTCACCCGCTCGATGGCGATGGCCCCGCGCGGCGGCTCCGGCAAAGCCACGGGATTGGCGGGGGCCGCGATATCGGGCTTTTCCGCGAGCAGCGCCATCAAGCGCTCGGTGGCGCCGGCGGCCTTTTGTACATCGCCCCACGCCTCGGCCAAAGCCGCCACGGCCGCGGCCGTCATCACCGAAAGAAAGATGAATTGCGCCAAGGCCCCGGCGCTCATTTCGTGGGCCAGCACGGAGCGCGCCCCGATCCACAGCACAAAGGCGATGCCGCCAAACACCAAAAGGATGATGCCGGCCGTCATGAAGGCGCGCATCCGCATGCGCTTGAGAGACAAGCCAAAGGCGGCATTGAGCCAATCGCGATAGCGTTTGCGGCTGGCGTCCTCGCGCCCGAAGGCCTGCACGGTTTCCACCGCGTCCAGCGCCTCCGCGGCAGCGGAATTGGCATCGGCCAGCCGATCCTGCGCCCCGACAGACAGCGTACGCACCGCCCGCCCGATGGCAAAAAGCGGGATCATCGCCGCCGGCACGATCAGCAGCAACACCCCGGCTAGCTTGACGCTGGTGAACAACAGCAGGCCGATGCCGCCCAGGGCCGTCAAAATATTGCGCAAAGCGATCGAAGCCGAGGAGGCCACCAGCGTCTCGATCACCTGCGCATCGGCAGTCAAGCGCGATAGCGCCTCGCCGGTCGAAAACCTCTGGAAAAAGCGCGGCGAAAGCCCGATGACGCGGTCATAGACATCGGCGCGCAGATCGGCGACGACCCGCTCACCAATCTTGGTTACATAGAAATAGCGCGAAGCGGAAAACACCGCCATGCACGCGGCAATCACGCCTAGCACCAGGAAATGCTGATCCACCGCCCCGGCATTGCCAGCGCGCAAGCCATTATCGATCAGCGCCCGTGCCGCGATGGGCAAGGCCAAGCCCGCACCCGCCGCGAGTAATAGAAAGATTAAGGCCAAGCTCACATCCGTGCGCCGCCGCCACAAATAGGGGCCGAGCGCGGCCAGTGAGCCCAAATTGCGCGAGCGACTGCGCTTTTCGGCGGCACGGTCCAAATCCGCGCTGAATTGTTGACCGCGGCTAGGGCGCCCGATGGGCAAAGCGGCCGCTGGCTGTTCGGAGGGTAAAAGTGACATGCTATTGCCTGGACGCGTTTGCTCGGGCCGCAGGGTCCAAGGCGAAGGGGGAAGCTATGCACCTAGCCCGGCTTTTTCAAGATAGCCGCGATCGTTACGGAGGCGGCGATCGTGAATAGGCCGGGTGAAGAGGGCGAGGGGCGCGTTGATCATGGCGAAGACGTACGATGAAAGGTGTTTGCACGCAGACAGAAAGGGGCTGGCGGGTGCCAGACCGCGCAAATTTTTTTGGGCATGCAGCTTGGTGCTTGGCGCGCTGCCCGCGCACGGTTATAGACAGCCCCCGATTTAAGGAATTTTAGATTATGGCCATCGAGCGCACGTTCTCCATCCTCAAGCCGGACGCCTGCGCGCGCAATTTGACGGGTGCGATCAATGCCCTGATCGAAGACAGCGGCCTGAAAATCATCGCCCAAAAGCGCGTGCGCCTCAGCCAGGAACAAGCCGAGGGCTTTTACGGCGTGCACCGCGAGCGGCCCTTTTTCAAGGATTTGGTGAAGTTCATGACGTCGGGCCCCGTCGTTGTGCAGGTTTTGGAAGGGGAAGGGGCGATCGGCCGCTACCGCGACGTGATGGGTGCAACCAATCCCTACAATGCCGCGCCCAACACCATTCGGCGCCGCTTTGCTTCCAATATCGAAGCCAATAGCGTGCATGGCTCCGATAGCGCTGAAAATGCCCAAACCGAAATCGCCTTCTTTTTCAAGCCGGAAGAGATTGTCGGCTGAGGCCGTTGCCCTTCAGGGCTGCCGGCGGTGCGCCGCCATTTCGGCGGCGAACTGGCTGAACACATATTGGCTATCTTGCGGGCCGGGGCTGGCCTCCGGATGGTATTGCACGGAAAAAACCGGCCGGCCCTTGAGCCGCAGGCCGCAATTGCTGCCATCAAACAAAGAGATATGCGTTTCTTCCACTTCTGGGGGCAGGCTGGCTGCATCAATCGCGAAGCCATGATTCATGGAAACGATCTCCACCTTGCCGCTGGCCAGATCCTTGACCGGGTGGTTGGCCCCGTGATGGCCCTGGCGCATCTTGATCGTGCGCGCGCCCAGCGCCAGGCCCAACATTTGATGGCCCAGGCAAATTCCCAAAATGGGCAGGCCCAGGCCGATCAGTTTGGCGATTAGCGGCGCGGCATAGCGCCCGGTGGCGGCCGGATCGCCGGGGCCGTTGGACAGCACGATCCCATGCGGCTTGCGGGCCACAATGGCCTCCAGGCTGGAATCGGCGGGCAGGACATGCACGCGCGCGCCGATCTCGCCGAGGCAGCGGGCGATATTGCGCTTGGTGCCGTAATCCAGCAGCACCACGTCAAAACGCGGTGCCTGGATGGGCGCTGGCCCATCGGGCCAAGCATAGCGCCCCTCGGCCAGTGTATAGGCCTGCCGCGTCGAAACCGTTTTGGCCAGATCCTGGCCCTCCAGCCCGCCCCAATCCTTGGCCAGAGCACGCAGGCGTTCCAGATCAAATTCCCCGTCCGGGGCATGGGCGATCAGGGCATTGGGCATGCCGCGCGTGCGGATGGCGCGGGTCAAGGCGCGGGTATCGATGCCGGAAAGGCCAATCACGCGCTCCCGCTTGAGCCAGGCATCCAAGGACAATTCGCTGCGCCAGTTGGAGGGGGCGCTAAGCGGCGCGCGCAGCACAAGGCCGCGGGCCGCCACCGGCCCCAGCGATTCGGCATCCGCCGCGTTTGCGCCCGTATTGCCGATATGGGGGAAGGTGAAGGCCAATATTTGCGCGGCATAAGAGGGATCGGTGAGGATTTCCTGATAGCCGGTCATGGCCGTGTTGAAGCAGACCTCGCCCAGCGCCTCGCCGGTCGCGCCGCAGCCTTGGCCCCAAAGGGCACTGCCATCGGCCAGAACCAGCACGCCGGTCAAGCGGGGGGCATCATGGGGCATAATGGCCTCCGGCGCGTGGCGCCTTGTTGGAAGGGTTAGGAAATCATGGGTGCGCGCATCGGCTCATAGCCGAGCGCGGGCGCGCTGAAAAGGCGAAGCATCGCACTGGCCATGCCCTGAAATCCTTACTTTCTTCGCCCCCCAGGACTGCCTAAGCTGGCCCGAACCGGGGCCATTTTTCGCCCACGCTTCTGCTGGAGATTCCGCATGACCCAAACGCCGCTCGCCGTGCCGGGCAATCCCCAGGCCCCGATATCCCTGCAGCATCAGGCCAGTTTGGCATCGCCTGCCTCCATGCCCGCCCCCAAAAACCTGCGCGATTGCTGCCCCGCGCAATGGATGTATGAGCGGATCGCCAAATCCATCATGGCTTTTGAAAAACAACTTGATGCCCAGCATGAAGTGGGCCTTCGCCTGGTCAGTTTCGGGGATTCCGCGACGCTGAACATCACCGATATGGGCTTTTGGGAGCCGGATCTGCTGCATTTTCACGGGCGCAATGGCAATGGCGAGCCGGTGGTGTTGATCCAGCATATCAGCCAGGTCAATGTGCTGCTGGCCGCCAATCGCAAACAGCAAGAGGCCCCCAATCGCATCGGCTTTCAAATCGTCAAGAAGCTGGAGGATGGAATCGCGGGTGCGCCCCCACTGGGGGCCGAGGCCCTGGGCGGCTAAATTTCGTATGATATGATGGCTTGGATCAGATCATGGTTCGCCAAATCGATGTCTATTTCGTGATCCCAATGCGCTGTCTGGGCGGGATCCAAACGCGGCCTGTGAATTGACAAAAACATCATGACGTCACATATGACGTCATGTACGTGCTGGATTCAAATGTCATTGTCGCGGGCCTCTATTCCCGGCGCGGCGCTTCGTTCTGGCTGCTTGAACGCGCGATAAGCGGCCAATTGGCCTTTGGAATCTCAGTAGCGTTGGCGCTTGAGTACGAAGACGTGCTCTTTCGGCAGAAAAGCCTCGTGACAAGCTGGGCCAGCGTGGCCGAGATCGATGCCGTGCTGAATGCGTTGTTGGCGGCAGCCAAATTGGTGCAGCCGATCAGATTTCGCCAGCGCCCCGCGCTTCCTGATCCGGGGGACGACATGGGTTTGGAATGTGCGCTGCAGGCACAGGCAAAAGCCATTGTCACGACCAATGTAAGGGACTTTGCTATGGCAGAAGCAAGTTATCGATTGAGAGTGATCAAACCCGGTGAGCTTGTCGCCCAATTAAGGAGCGAAGGATCGTGAGCAATTATCCTCTGCGTTTGCCAAAAGCGCTGATGGAGGACGCGCGAGCCATGGCCGATGAGCAAGGCGTATCCATCAATCATTTTCTCTCGACACTCATCGCCGAGCGGATCGGCGAATTGAGGGGATTGGGCCAAGTACGCCACCGTATCGGGCGCGCCAATCGTGCGGAGGCGGCGGCCGTGCTGGCGCATGTCCCTGATCGCGCGCCGTTGGAGGGTGATGAAATCCCTGATTAGTCCTTAAACTGCCTGGTGGGCGCGACTTTTGCGGAAGGCATGTTCTGCAGCGCGCTAAAGCGCGAGCCCCTCGATCAGGCTGATCACATCTTCCAGCGCGTCGCTGCTGGTATGGCGCGCCGGGAGGGGCGTCTGCGCGCGGATGGAATCGGGCACCCGCGCATCGCGGCGCACCACCCCGGCCAGAGCCGGGCGCAGCTTCAAATGGTTTTCGCAGACTTTGTGCAGATGATCGAACACGCGTTTGCCGCTAATGCGCTTGTCGGCCATGTTCACCGCCACAAAGGGTGCCAGCGTCGGCGAGGAGGCCTGCGTGACCTTGATCAACGCATAGGCATCGGCCAAGGCTGTTGGCTCTTCGGTGGTCACCACCAGCAGGCGGTCAGCCGTTTTGGCGAGCAAGACCACGCTTTTGTCGACACCAGCCGCCAAATCCAGCACCACGCGGTCATAGTGAAACGCCAGTTTTTTTATGCCGATGCCGATGCGCATCAGCTCTTGCTGGCTAAGATCGGATAAAGCCCCGCTGCCCGAAGAGCCCGGCAAAAGATCAAAGCCGCCGCTTTGGCCGACGCCGCCCAACACCGGGGTGACGGCATCTTCCAGCTCCACCCAGCCGCGCATCACCGCCCCGAGATCAGCCTGCGGGCGCACGCCCAATTGCACATCGACATTGGCCAGGCCAAAATCGCCATCCACCAGCAAGGTGCGTTTTCCCTGGCGCGCAAAAACGCACGCCATGGTGCATGACAGCCATGTTTTGCCTACGCCGCCTTTGCCCGATGCCACCGCAATGACAGGTGCAGAGATCGCGCGCGGGTGAACGCGGCTCGATGACTTTGCGAGGACACTCATGAAAAATAGTATCCACACAATGCCTTTCGCTTTGGTTGACGCGGCGCAGCGAAGAATCACTTAGAAGAAACAAATGGCAAGTTGGCGCATTATTGGCATCGATCCAGGTCTCAACCGCTGTGGTTGGGGGGTGATCATCTCGCAGGGCGCGCGGCTGAGCTTTGAGGCCTGCGGCGTGATCCGCCCGGATGCCAAAGGCAGCCTGGCGCAGCGCCTGGCCACTTTGTTCCAGGAGGTGCAGAGCCTGGCATTGCAATACCAGCCCGATGCCTCGGCGGTAGAGGAAACCTATGTGAACAGCAATCCACGGGCGGCGTTGACCCTTGGGCAGGCGCGCGGCGTCACGCTGGCGGCCTTGGCTTGTGCTGGCTTGCCGGTCGCGGAATATGCGCCGGCGGTGATCAAAAAGGGCCTGGTTGGCTCCGGCCGGGCGGAGAAAGAGCAGGTGGCATTCATGGTGCAGCGCCTGCTGCCGGCGGCGGGCCCAGTGGTGGCCGATGCGGCCGATGCCCTGGCCGTGGCGTTGACCCATGCGGCCCATGGGGCGTTTGCTGCGCGGGTGGGGGGCAAGGCATGATCGGATCACTGGCGGGCATGATCACGGCGATCGGCGAGGATGCCGCGGTGATCGAGGTTGGCGGGGTTGGCTATGTTGTCCAGGTCGGCGCGCGCACGTTGGCACGGCTGCAGATCGGAGAAGCGGTGCGGCTGGTGATCGAAACCCATGTGCGCGAGGACGCCATCCGCTTGTATGGCTTCGTTTCGGAAGAGGCACGCGGCTGGTTCACCCATTTGCAGAGCGTGCCCAGCGTGGGCGCCCGCGTGGCTTTGGCCATATTGGACGTGCTGGGCCCGGCGGAACTGGGCGATGCGATTGCCTTGCAGGACAAAGCGGCTTTGGCCCGCGCGAATGGTGTTGGCCCCAAGCTGGCGGCGCGCATCGCGCAGGAATTGGCGGGAAAGCCGCCGCCGCGCGGGTTTTTGGCCCATGCCGCCGGGCCGGTATTGGCGGGAAATGGACCAATGGGTGTCAGCCTTGATGCCACCCCGGCCCGCCAAGAGGCGCTTTCAGCACTGATCAATCTTGGCATCGATTCTTCCACCGCGACCCGCGCCGTGGCCAATGCGCTGAAGCAATCAGGCGAAACGCTTGAAACTTCGGCGCTGATCCGCGCCGCGCTCAAGGAAATCTCCGCCTGAGCGGGCCAGCTCACGAATTGGTGAACATTAGATCGGAGCGGCTTGCGATATCGTGTCCCATCTAAACGGATCGTTTCAAAAAGTGAGATTTTCATGCAAAAACCCGTGACCCAATTCACCATCACCATCCCCATCCGCCCTGCGGATCTTGAGGGGATCGGCCGGGCTGTGTTGCAATATGGCCTGGCCATCGTGTTTTTGTGGTTTGGCGGCATGAAATTCACGGCCTATGAGGCGCAGGGCATCGCGCCTTTCATCGCCCACAGCCCATTCGTTTCGTGGTGGCACACGCTGTTTGGCGTGCAGGGTGCCTCTTACATGTTGGGGTTTGTGGAAATCTCCGCAGGCGTCCTGCTGGCTTTGCGCGGCGTCAATTCTTTGTTTTCCGCGTTCGGCGGGGCCATCGGGGTGATCACCTATCTGACCACGCTCAGCTTCTTTTTCACCACGCCCGGGGTGTTCGAGCCCAGCCTGGGAGGCTTCCCAGCCATATCGGGTGGTGTCGGCCAATTTCTCCTCAAGGATGTGGTGCTTTTGGGAGCCTCCTTCTTCATTTTGGGTAGTTCGCTCGGCGAAGTGCAAGCTCAGCAAGGCAAGCAGACGGCGGCGGGGGGCTGAATCTGAGACGCCCAGCTTGAAGAGCGCTGAACCTCCACGCGCACTTAGAGCGGATCCCGATTTGACCTATCTCAGGTCAAATCGGGTGAATCCGCTCTACACTAAGTGATTAGACCCGTTCTCGACCGAAAACCGCGTCACACTTTTCGGGAACGGGTCTAAACCACGATCAGCCGGTCAAAGCTTGGGGCGGCCACGGCGCGGGGAAACACTGTACGGGTGAGATCCTGGCGATCCATGCCCCAATGCTGTTCCAGCACCCCCAGAAACAGGCTGCGCAAATCATTGGCCGCAGCCAGATCGCGCCCTTCGCGCAAGCTTGCCGGGGCCAGGCCTGGCCACGCGCCGACCATGCGCCCGCCGCGCACCGCCCCGCCCAGCACGAAGGCCACCGAGCCGGTGCCGTGATCGGTGCCTCTGGTGCCATTTTCCGCGACGGTTCGACCAAACTCGGTGACGACCATCACGGCTGTCTGCCCCCAGCTGGGGCCCATGCCGGTTTTCAAGGCGCGCAGCGCCGCATCGAGGCCGACGAAGCGCAGGGCCAACCCGCCCATAGCACCGCCTTGGTTGACGTGGGTATCCCAGCCGTCGAAGGAGAGC
>JAKFWI010000186.1 GCA_021731965.1 Hyphomonadaceae bacterium
AGATTGAGCGCTGCCGCCGGTGCTTCCAGGCGTGAATAGCGCATCAGCGCGCCATGATAGACCGGGGCCAAAGGCGCGCCATGGCCGCCCTGCGCCACGTCATGGCTGCGAAAATCAAAAGCCACGTCGATGCCCACGGCTTTGGCCAGCAGCGCACCATCGCCAAGCTGGCGCGTCGCGCCTGGCGCTGCGCCTCGCACCCGGCGGTGCAAAACCGTCTGGCCATGAAAGCCGATCAGGCGCACCGCATCTCGCGATATGTCGCCCTGCGCGAGCAAAGCCTCTGCGGCTTCGGCATGGGCCAAGCTCAAGGCGCGCTCCGCCTCCATGAAAACCGCCGGCTCGGACCCGTTGAAATTCCAAGCGCGCGCCTGCGCGACCGCCTCCATTAGCAGCGGGCGCAGGGTTGCCGGATACGGGTGCAGCAGCCACGGCCCCAGTTCGAGCACTTCCTGGCCATCGGTGCGCAGCAAAGCGCAATCCACCATCCCGTCAAGCGCGGTGCCGGTCATCATGCCCAGCGCCCAAAACCCCGTTTCCATAACGCCTCCCGATTGGACTATGCGCGCGGCCATGTTAGCTCCGCCTATTCAGTCCCAGGAGCGGGCGCATGCTGTTTCAATCTCCGTGGCTGCAGGGTTTGCAGACCCGCGGTTACATCCACCAGATCACCCATCCCGAAGCGCTGGACGAAGCAGCAAAGGCCGGCGGTTTGATCGGCTATATCGGCTTTGATGCCACCGCCGATAGCCTTCATATCGGCAGTCTTGTGCAAATCATGTTGCTGCGCCGTTTGCAGCAGGCGGGCGGCAAGCCGATCGTGGTGATGGGCGGCGGCACCACCAAGGTAGGCGATCCCTCCGGTAAGGATGCGAGCCGCAAATTGCTGACCGAGGCCGAGATCGCCGCCAATATCGCCAGCATTAAGCGGGTGTTTGCCCAGTTTTTGCACTTCGGGAATGGCCCCAACGATGCGCTGATGATCGATAACGATGCGTGGCTCTCTAAGCTTGGCTATGTGGATTTCCTGCGCACCTACGGCCCGCATTTCACGATCAACCGCATGCTGAGCTTCGATAGCGTGCGCCTGCGCCTCGAGCGGGAGCAGCCACTGACGTTTCTGGAATTCAACTATATGTTGATGCAAGCCGTCGATTTTTTGGAATTGTACCAGCGCACCGGCTGCGTGCTGCAAATGGGTGGCTCCGATCAATGGGGCAATATCGTCAATGGTGTGGAATTGGTGCGCCGCATCGAAGGCAAGGCCGCGTACGGGTTGACCACCCCTTTGCTGACCACCAGCTCCGGGGCCAAAATGGGTAAAACGGAGCGCGGGGCCGTTTGGCTCAATGCAGATCGCCTATCGCCCTACGAATACTGGCAATTTTGGCGCAATACGGAAGATGGCGATGTCGGGCGCTTTCTGCGCCTGTTCACAGATCTACCAGATGCCGAAATCGCAGAACTGGAGGCACTCGAAGGCGCAGCGATCAACGAAGCGAAAATCGCCCTCGCCAACGCCGCCACCATTATGCTGCACGGCCCTGACGCCGCCAAAGCCGCCCAGGAGAGCGCGGCCGCAGCTTTCACAGGCGGGATCGGTGAGGCCATGCCCAACTTTACCTTGGCCAGCAGCGAGGGCACGGCCCTCCGGCTCACCACCGCTTTGACCCGCTGCGGCCTCACCGCCTCCAATGCTGAAGCCAAGCGCCAGGTGAAAGCCGGGGCAGTCTTGGTCAACGGCGTGGCAGTGACCGATGAAAACGCGCTGCTCGCGCAAGAAAGTCTGGCCGGTGATGGCGTGAAGCTGACGCTCGGCAAAAAGCGTCACGCCCTGCTGCGCGTGCAAGATTAGCCTCTCGCTGCCGTGGCAGGCTTCAGGATTTTGAGGCGCTGGCGATCGCGGCGCGCCGCACGCTTTTCGGTACCGGGTCGGACGGCTCAAACAAGCGCCGGAAAATGCCGGGGGCCAGCCCGGAGGCGGGATTGACGCTGACGCGCACGCGGTCTGTCGGCCCGCGCATGGAATAGGTGAAGGCAAATATGCCCTCGCCCTTGCGCGACGTCAGCAGCCGCCCGAGGCCCGGCACTTCGCCCAGGACGGAGTTCAGGGTGTAGGCCGGCACCAGTACGCCGCTTAGGCCCAGGAGTTGATCACGCAAGCCGATGCGGCCCTCACTGGTTACGCCAATTGACGGACCGCGGGCCTTGGCGTTGCCGATCACGATTTCATCGGTGGAGAATTTGAGGCTGGCATCGAGGCGATCAAAAGCGATGCCCTCGCCGCTTACTAGATTGGCAAAGCCCTGCAAAGACGCCACGCTGGAGAATACCCGCGCCGCCAAGGGCACGTCCGCCACTTGAAAATTCTGGGCCGAGAGCATCAGCCGGCCCGTACCCGCCGCAGGATCCCAATGGCCAGTGGCCAGCCCGCGCCCCTGGCGGATGGGCGTCGTACCCAGCAGCCCCTTCAGCGCGTCGGCCAGATTATCCGCACGGAAATCCAAGCGGCGCAGCGCCAGCGATTCCGCCGGTGCCATGGAGCCCGCGAAAATCCCCCCGTCATTGTTCTTGGCTTGAAAGCTGAAGCGATCCAGCCCCGCAACGAGGCTAACAAAGCGCAGATCGGCGTCATGCCAGATGACGCCTTCACGCAACAGCAGGTCACCCGCTTGCAAACGCAGCTCGAAGCCCGCTTGTCCGCGCCGCTCCTGCGCAGTTGGCACCGCGGCCGGCGGCGATGGCGAAGCTGAGGCGCGCGGCTGCGTACTCTGTTTCGTCAGATCGATTAAAAACGGGGTCGCATCAAACAGCGGCCCATTGGCATCGAGAATGAGCGTGTCGGCGGCGTCACGCCAGCCTTTCACGGCGGTATCATACCGCCCCGAAAGCTTCAGCGACGGAACATCAAGCGACAGCATGCGGCCACTGGCCGCGAACGCGCCCCGCCCGCGCACTTGCAAGCCCGGCCCGTCAAGGCTGGCATCTTCCAGAGTCAAATCCCCGCGATCGGAGCGCTTGAGCCGTAATTTGGCGTTGGCTGCGACGCCAGCGCGCTTACTCCATATGCCTTGCGGCAAAGCCAATTCCGTCTCGCGTAGATCCAGCGTTAGCTGCGCCGATTCCAAATTGATGCCTTGGCCAATGCCCCGCAGCGAAACTTGCGCTGCGCCTTGGGCAAACTCCCGCGCGGAAATACCTAGCAAATCTAAGTCTTTAACAAGCAAGCGGCCGTCAAGGGTGTAAAGGGATTTGCCAGCATCTTGCCCGACAAACACTTCTCGCCAATCGAGCGCGGCGCGTGACCCCCCAAAGCTCAAAGGCCCTTGAAACCGCAGATTGGTGTCATCTCCCAAAACCTTGAGATCCCAATTGAAGAGGCGCTGGCCGCCTTGCTTCAATAGCCCGCCAACCCCGCGAAAACCGCCATCGACCTTGAAATGAACCTGTTCGGCGGTAGCGTTGGGCGCGAGCGGGCGCACGATGGTCAAATCCATGCCGCCATCGCCCACGATGGTGGCCGGGTCTACGGGGATACGATCCTGGATATCCAGCGGCGTTTGTAAAATCAGCGCCACGATACTGCGGGCGGCCCCTTCGGCATGCGCTTTCACCGTCACCTGCGCTGTTTCGGAAAAGCTGGGGATGAACACGCTGCCTTTACTAATGGCCAGCCCGCCCAGTTCCCCGCTGTCCACCAAAACCAGCAAGCTGTCTCCCTGCAGGATGGTGACGCCCACGGCTTTGCGCAGGGGAGCCATTCCCTCCACGCAGAGCACCGTGGCATCCACCACAGGGATCGATATCTTCAGAACGTCCCGTCTCAACGGTCCGCCGGCAAAATCCTTGGGCGTCAAGTCAAAATCCAAATCCGCTTTGCTGATTCGCGCGGAGAGCATGGATTCGGAAAACCAGCGGCGTGAGTCCGGCTGCAATGCATTCGGCCAGAATTGCAACACGGTGGCCGGATTTAAATCGCCGTCGAGCGAGCCATGGGCCTGGAAACCTGGGCTGGTTTTGCCTTGCGCATCGGTGGCCCAAAATAGCTTGCCAGCTAATTCCACGCGCGCCGCGTTCAGCTTGGCGACAAATTTTGAGAACGTGATCGTCCGGCCGCGCGCGTCCATTTCGCCGTTGAACTCAACATCAGCAAAAGTCAGCGGCTGCTCGAACGCGCTGGAGGCGATGCGCAATTTTGGCATGGCGAAATCGAAGGCGAAGCGATCCCCGCTGCGGCCCGAGAGCAACTCCGCCACATCGCGGATGCGCCCTGAGCCCTGCACCGAAACCCCAGCACCAGAAACCTCCAACGATTCAAGGGCCAAAACGTCCGTCTCGAGGGAGTATTCGCCCGCCAGGTCGGCCCCGCTCAAAGCCAGCAAATCGGGGCCAACGCGCAAAGCCCCTGCCCCGGCCTTCGCCCGCAGCTTGAAAGCCCGCACGCCGGCCGTGCGATCGACATCGGTGCTGACCTGCACATCCAGCGGGGCTTGCAAGGCATCCAACGCGCTGCCGGCTCCAACGATGGAGCGCAACAGCGCATCCTGCGCCAGCATTTCAACATGAGCCGCTTGAAATCCTGGATCGGTCTTGAGTGCGAGGGAAAAGGCCGCGGTTGCGGCATCGCGGCGCAGGGTCGCGGAGGCGCTAGCCGTGATCACAGCCCCCGTGCGATCAAAGCCCAAGGCGGCATCTTGTGCCTGCCAGACGGCGTCACTGCGCTCATCCAGCACGTAGAGACTGGCACCAGATACGCCAAAGCGCTTGAGATACGCGCCCGCGCCTCCTTTGTTGAACAAGGCCTCCAGCCCGTCCAAGCCGCGCAGCACTTTTTGGCGCCAGGTTTCGCTGTCTATGCCCGCGGGCAACACAAAGTCCGGCTCTGTCCCCGGCGGGCCAAAGGAAAAAGCGGTTGAGCCATCGCGCCGCAAAGCCAAGGTCACATCGCCGCCAGAGACCGTGGCGCGCGTTAGCGCCACGCGCCCGCGCAGCAAAGCCGCGCCCGAAAAGGCCAAATCCACTTCAGCCGATTCAGCGGGTCGCACTCCGCGTGCGCTCAACGCCCGCACGCCCCGGGCCCGCAGGCGCACCGAGCCCCCTTTGGAAATGATCTCGAACGCCTCGATCCGCACGGGCTTGCCGCCGCGCTCTTCGGTCAAAACACGCTCTAGCGCGTCGGTCAGGAAGCGGGCCTCGACGGGCCCCTGCTGCAGCCGCCAGGCGCCCGCGCCGAACAGCACCACCACCAGCCCCAGCGTACCAAGAAGGATCATGAGCGCCACGCGCATTGCCCTACCGCGCTTGGACGCGTTAGAACGGGGCGCGGGCGGCAAAGCTTGGCCCGCGCCAGTAGGGAGCACTTCACTGGGAGACTCGATCGACATTGGCTCGGCGGTGCCGCCTTTTTCCTTGCAGACTAATGGGGGCCTGATCTCGCAGGAAAGCCTTAGCGGATCTTGGTTTATACTCTACTTCTACCCCAAGGACGATACAGCCGGATGTACAGCGCAAGCGCAGGATTTCACCAGATTGCGGTTACAATTCGACGAAGCGGGCGTCAAACTGTTTGGCGTCTCCAAAGACAGTCTAGCCAGCCATGCGCGCTTCGCGGCCAAACATGCCTTGACCTTGGCCTTGGCCAGTGATCCCGAAGCCCTAGCAGCACAAGCATTTGGCGTCTGGGTCGAAAAATCCATGTATGGCCGAAAGTATATGGGCATGGAACGCGCCACATTTGTTGTCGATGGATTAGGAATTGTACGTTATGCATGGCGCAAGGTGCGCGTAATTGGGCATGCTGACGAAGTATTGAGTATCGTTCGTACCCTGAAAACCTAAACCTCACTCGGTTATGGCGTCGGTAATCTTTCTTAACGCCGGGGCGGTCCGGAGTGGGTATGAAGAAATTCTAAATTCAGGTGCCATACGCACTTGCAATGGGGCCGCGATTCGAGTGGAATAGGTTTCGCACTGGGGGCAGAGCGCAGGCTGTTTTTGGTTATTAGGCGGGCGGTCCATGAGCCAGTTTGGCACACGTGCTCGGGCGTTATTCGACCGAGTTTTTCCCGAGCGGCAAATCTACCATCGTAGTGGTGGCTCGGTTCGCTATGTTTCCCTTTCCCCGTCCAAGCAGGCGCTGCTGGCGCTCGGTGCTGTGGGGGTGGCGGGCTGGTGCTCCTACGCCTCCGTCACCGTGATGATGGGCGGCCAGGTGCTTTCTGCGCAAGGCGCGGAAATGGACCGGCTTGAGCAGAAGTATAAGCGCCTCCTGGCGGATTCGTATGCCGATGCCGCAGCGATGCGCAATCAGCTCGAAGAGCGGACCCACGCTTTTGAAACAGCCACAAGTGAATTCCAGCGCCGCCACGAGACGCTGAAGACGCTGCTGGATCTGGCCGGCTCTTCGTCCATCTCCGGTTCGGCCCGCCCGATCGAAAGCGATGGGGCCGATCTGCTGGTGCAAGCCAAGGTCGAGGAAGCGGAGCCGCGCCAAAGCCGAGATTGGGAACAGCCTGGCTACCAGGTGCAGACTGTCGGCTTCCGCGCCAAGGTTGAGCAGCTAAAGCTGGAACAGGCCTCTTTCTTGGCGGCGGCCGAAGAAGCGGCGGTTGAGCGCGCCGAGCAGGCGCGCGGCATATTGAGCATGACGGGCGTTGGCTTGTCCCGCTTGGTAGATAGCGATGCCACCGGTGCAGGCGGCCCCCTGATCCCCATCGATGTCACCGGCATTCTTGGTGAAGGCGGGCTCGACAAGAAATTCGCCAACCGGATCAAGCAGGTGGCTGCGCGCGTATCCGAAGCGCGCCGGCTGGATGCGATTTTGGTGTCCACGCCTTTGCGGCCGCCGGTTGGTGTGGATTACCGCGAAACCAGTGGCTATGGCGTGCGCTACGATCCCTTTACGCGCCGTTTGGCCGTGCATGGCGGGCTGGATCTGGTGGCCTATGATCGCGCCCCGGTGATTGCCACCTCGCCTGGCGTGGTGCGCTTTGCTGGTGCCCGTCCGGCTTACGGCTTGGTCGTGGAAATCGACCATGGCCATGGCTTTTGGACACGATATGGACACTTGCGCGAGCTACAAGTCAGCCGCGGCGAAAAGGTCGCTATTGGCCAGCGCGTTGGCTCAATGGGTTCGACGGGCCGTAGCACCGGCACGCATTTGCATTATGAAGTTTGGTTCCGGGACAAAACCTATGACCCGGTCGATTTCCTCAGAGCGGGGCAACATGTTCACGAACAAGGGTAAAAGTCCGGACGCAATCGCCCCTTCTATGCCGGATTCTTCTAATTCGACCACTAAGCGAGCCCCCGCCCGTCTGATGACGTCCATCATCGCCAATGGCGTGACCATTCGCGGTGCGGTGGATGCTGAAGGCGCGGAATTACAGGTGGACGGCGAAATCGATGGCAATGTCCGTGCCGGATCGTTGACGGTGGGTGACACGGGCCTCGTCAAGGGCGATTTGGTGGCAGAAAGCGTGTTGGTGAACGGCCGCATCGAGGGGTCGGTGCGGGCGCGCAAGGTCCAACTCGCTAAGAATGCGCATGTCCAGGGCGACATCACCCACCAGAGCCTGGCAGTGGAAATGGGCGCCGTCTTTGAAGGGCAATGCCGCTATCTGCAAGATCCGCTGCGCGCCGATGCTAGCACGCCGCAACTGGCCGCCCCGACTTCGGCCGCGACGCCCATGCAATCCTCCTCACCGGCCAATGGCATGGGGGAGCCGGAGCCCTTCGTGGGCGGCGTTGTCGTCACGGGCATCCAATAAAGCGGCGGGCCAATCCATGCGCGCGGCGTGAGCAGCTCTCCTCATATTCAAGCCGTCCTGTTCGA
Source organism: Hyphomonadaceae bacterium (assembly GCA_021731965.1). Taxonomy (GTDB): domain Bacteria; phylum Pseudomonadota; class Alphaproteobacteria; order Caulobacterales; family Aquidulcibacteraceae. The sequence continues at coordinate 7,835 of JAKFWI010000186.1, forward strand.
TTGCGATGGTGTGCTGGTCGATAGCGAAGTCATCGCTTTGGATGTGGAGCGGGCGCATCTTGATGCGATTGGCCTTCGCTATGGCATCCAGGAATATGCGGAGCGCTTCATCGGGCTGAGCGATAGCGGCACCCGTTTGGCGGTGCAAAGCGATTATGAGCGCAGGCTTGGCAAGCCCTTCCCGCCCGATTTTTTCACGGTCATGAAAGCCGCCTATCGCGCGCGGTTGGCCACGCATTTGCTGGCAGTCCCCGGCGCGGCGCAAACGCTCTGTGGCTGGGCAGGCCCCAAAGCGATCGCCTCGTCTTCGGCTTTGGCGCAGCTGGAAACCAAATTGCGCTTGACGCATTTGTGGGAGCTGATCGCTCCGCACGTGTATTCGGCTGAGCAAGTCGCGGCAGGCAAGCCGGCACCCGACATTTTCCTCTTTGCTGCACAGCAGATTGGCCAGGCACCGCAAGCCTGCTTGGTCATCGAAGATTCGCTCAACGGGGTGCTTGCGGGGGTTGCGGCCGGTATGCGCGTCTGGGCCTTTACCGGCGGCGGCCATGCCGATGCCGGCCTCGCGGCGCGGCTCATGGAATTGGGGGCAGAGCAAAGCTTCGCCTCGCACGCGGCTTTGAGGACCGCTTTGCGAGGGCTTGTTTAGACCCGTTCCCGAAAAGTGTGACGCGGTTTTCGGATGAGAACGGGTCTAATCACTTAGTGTAGAGCGGATTCACCCGATTTGACCTGAGTCAGTCAAATCGGGATCCGCTCTAGAGGCAATCCTATTCGATA
>JAKFWI010000024.1 GCA_021731965.1 Hyphomonadaceae bacterium
GCTGAGGAAGCGCCCATTGCCGCAGGCCACGTCGAGCAAAGCCAGCTTGCGATGATCGGCGCCGCGCCAGGCCTGTGCCAGGCATCCCAAAGCGATGCGGCGCATCGCATCTGCCGCGCCGCCAAACAGGATTTCCACCTGCGTATCATAGAGCCTGGCGCTATCCTGGGTCAGCCAACCTCCCGATTGGTAATGGAAATTCTGCAGATAATACGCGGGGTAATGGCTTGTATGGCCGCCCACGCTCTCGCGCACTTCGACACCCTTGCGGGCCGCCCGGCGCGAATCCACCGCGGGCAAATCCTCAAAAAACCGCCGCGAATTGCGCAGCGCATTGAGCAAGCGCCGCGGATTGAGATCATGCGGGGCCGGATAGAGCCCGGCTTCGATATTGGCGCGGTCCTGCTCGAATAGATCTCGGAAGCGGCGCTGGAAAGCCTGCGCATCAACCTTGGCAACAGGCTCAGAGGCTCGTTTGGTGGGCGCCTCCAGGGGGCTGGAGAGGCTGCGCGCCAAACGGTATTGCGAGGCGTACCAGGCAACGCGCAGGCTCTGCGCAGCGGTGTAGCGCGCCCGCGCCAGCAGCACGCCGGCCGACAAGGGGGCGGTGTGTTTCATGGTGTTCACGGCGGGTTTTGTGCTCAAGACAGCCTCCGAACGCAGCGCTGATCCAAGTGTAAGCCGTTGCTGGCGGGTTAAAAGGGTGTGCTGTGCTTATTCTTCAGCTTCGGGCCAAAGGGTGATGCGGCGCACCAAGGTACGGATTTTCTGCTTTCGCTCCATTCGTGTGCGCCCGCGGACCGAAACGTTGGCGCGGTGCACCGATTCCGCATCCCCCGACACCAAAGGATGCCAGGACCGCAATGGCTTGCCCTCGCTGACCAGCCGATAGGCGCAAGTTTTGGGCAGCCAATGCAATTGGCCAACATTATCCGGGGTGAGCTGCACGCAATCGGGCACTTCGCGTTGGCGATTGGCGTAATCCCTGCAGCGGCAAGTCTGGCCATCCAGCAGGCGGCAGGCCACGTCGGTGAGGTGGATTTCGCCGGTATCCATATCCTCCAGGCCGATCAGGCAGCATTTGCCGCAACCATCGCAGAGGCTTTCCCATTCCTCTTGGCTCATTTGCGCCAGGGTCTTGCTCCGCCAAAAGGGGGCATCCGGCTCGTTCATCGCCAATCCAATGCCGCGCCTTGCCACAAAGCCTGTGCCTGGGCGCTATGCTTAGTGCCGTTATGATCGTGCAAATCCAGGCCGGCATAGAGGCGCAGCGGCTGGCGCGAGCCCTTGCGCGCCCGAATGAGCACCCGCTTGGCGGCCTCCCCTGCCCTGGCGCGCACCGGGAATGCCTCTATGCCACCAAGCCGGCCCTCGAGGGCGCGCAGCAGCTCGGGCAAGCGGTGGGCGCGGTGGATCAGCGTCAAAGCCGCCCCGCCGCGCAGCCGGTTGGCCAACGCCTTGATCCAAGCCTCAATCGGGGCGTGGGTCCGGTAGGCTTTTTCCCGCGCGGGCGAAGGGGCCGGCGCGCTGTTGGCATCGTCAAAAGGCGGGTTACAGAACACCCCGTCAAACACCTGTTTTTCCTGCGCGGCGCCAAGCGCCAAAGGCGCGAGGCAATCGCCATCCACCACGCTGACGCGTGCATCGAGCGCATTGCGGGCAATATTGCTGCGGGCCAAAGCCGCCATGTGCGGATCGTTCTCGATGCCCAAAAACTGGGCGTGGCCCATGCGGGTGGCCGCTGCCAGCAGAGCTGCACCGGCGCCGCACCCCGCCTCCATCAGCAGCTGGCCGGGCTCGGCCTCAAGGGCAGCCGCCAGCAGCAAGGCGTCCATGCCGGCCCGATAGCCCGATTTGGGTTGGGCCAACACCAATTTCCCGTTTAGGAAGGCGTCTTCTTGGGTTTCAACCACCCTCACCCTCACCGTCGATCTCTTTTGCTAAAACGCGCAGGATTTCTTGTGCATCCACCAGATGCGCGTCACCAACCATAACACGGCGAGGAATCACCCCGTTGGAGCCATCCATCACGCTTTGGGTTTCATCAAGCACAAAGCTTTCTATGCCCGCCGAGCGCAGCGCCGCGCGCGCAAAGCTGATATACACAATGTCGTTGGTGCGCAGGAGTTCTTGCATGGGATCTCTCCACCAGCATTGACCTTACTGCCGCAAGCCCATAGGCCCAAGGCAGCCAGAAATTGCGCCAAGCGTTTGCTTGCCATCAAGGGCTTGGGCATGCTCTCCCCCAAGGCATAGCGCATCGCCGCCGAATCGGGAAACAGGAATACCTCGTCATGCCGGTGTCAGGAGCCAAGCCAGAAATGCCAGCGGCCAGGCCTCAAGACCCGGTCGAGCGCCTGATCGCCATCTTGAGCACCGATATTCACGCTGTCGATCAGCTGATCCACGAGCGGCTGAGCAGCCCCGTCAGCATGATTCCCAATGTAGCGACTTATCTGATCGATGCTGGCGGCAAACGGATTCGCCCTTTGATCACCTTGGCCGCAGCCAACCTGTTCGGCCCGGTCAATGACGCGGCGCGGCGCTTGGCCGCGGCGGTGGAATTCATCCACACAGCCACCTTGCTGCATGATGATGTGGTTGATGGCAGTGGTCTGCGGCGCGGCAAAGCGGCCGCCAATGCCGTTTGGGGAAATTCCGCCAGTGTGCTGGTCGGGGATTTTCTGTTCTCGCGCGCCTTCGCCTTGATGGTCGAGGCGGGGGATATGGCCACGCTTGATGTGCTGTCACGAACCTCCGGCGTCATCGCCGAGGGGGAAGTGATGCAACTTGCGGCGGTGAATGATGTGGACGTGCCGCTGGAGCGGTATCTGCAAATCATTGAGGCCAAAACGGCGGCGCTGTTTTCGGCAGCGGCGCGGGTTGGTGCCATGGCCGCGGGCCAGAGCGGCGCGCAGGCTGACGCCTTGGCTGGCTTTGGCCGCGCGCTCGGCATGGCTTTCCAGTTGATCGACGATGCGCTGGATTATGGCGGGGCGACCAGCAGTCTGGGCAAGAACATCGGTGATGATTTCCGGGAGGGTAAATTGACCCTGCCGGTCGTGCTTGCGCGCGAACAGGCCAATACGCAGGAAGAGGCCTTCTGGCGGCGCGTAATGGGCGGGGGCGTCCAGCAGGCCGGTGATTTTGAGCAGGCGTTGGCGCTGTTTCAGCTACATGGTGCCATGGCCCGCACGCTGGCCACGGCACGCGAATATGCCGATCGCGCGCGTGACAGCCTCCAGCATGCGCCGCCTGGGCCGGTGCGCTCCGCTTTGGCGGATCTGGCAGAATTTGTGCTCGAGCGCGCCCATTAGCGCAGACGCGCCGGCTTCAGCCGATCCCAAACGCTCCGCGCACGCCATCGACCACGAATTGCGCGGCCAGCGCAGCCAGAATAATGCCGAAAATGCGCGTGATCATCGCCGCCACTGTGGCGCCCATCAAGCGCGTCAGCGGCCCTGCCATCAGGAAAGCCAACAAACACAGCGCCAGATTGGCCCCAATGCCAGCCAGCACCGCCAAACGGGCGGCTGGCTCTTCGTTCTGCGCAAAATACAGCATCGCCGAGGCTATCGCCCCGGGCCCCGCGATCAGCGGAATGGCCAGCGGAAACACCGAGATATCATCATGGGCACCCGGATGGGCGGCTTGCTCTTCTTTTACCGCCTCGGCGCGCTCGGTGCGGCGCTCGGTGCGCTTTTCGAACAGCATGTCGATGGCGATGAGAAACAAGAGCATGCCGCCCGCGATGCGAAAGGCATCCAGGCTGACATGCAGGTTTTTCTCCAACAGCCATTTGCCGCCATACGCGAAGGCAAGGAGCACCCCCGTGGCAATCAAAACGGATTTGATGGCCATCTTGCGCCGCCAGGCCGGTGGGAAATGGGTGGTCATGGTCGCGAAAATCGGGGCCACGCCAGGTGGATCGATCACCACGAAAAAGGTCACGAAAGCGGCGATGAACAATTCCAGCATGGCAGGCGCTTAGCCCGCTTCGCGAGGCTTGGCGAGGCCATAATCGGCAATCACAGCCCGATGGCGTAATCGGCCCCGGTTTTGGCACGCACTTCTTCCAGGGAGATGCCATCCGCGAGCTCGATCAGACGGGCACCGGACGATCCAATATCGAACACCGCGAGATCCGTGATCAGGCGATCCACGACCTTCACCCCAGTTAAAGGCAACTGGCATTGGCGCAAGAATTTTGGCGCGCCATCCTTGGCGGCATGCTCCATGACCACCACGACGCGCTGCACGCCCGCCACCAGATCCATGGCCCCGCCCATGCCTTTGACCATCTTGCCCGGCACCATCCAATTGGCCAGATCACCCGTCTGCGACACTTCCATTGCGCCCAGGATGGAGAGATTGATGTGCCCGCCGCGAATCATCGCGAAGCTATCGGATGAGGAGAAATAAGCGGTTTTTGGCAAAGCGGTGATGGTTTGCTTGCCCGCATTGATCAGATCGGCATCGATCTCATCTTCAAAGGGGAAGGGTCCCATGCCCAACATGCCGTTTTCACTCTGCAGCGTTACTTCCATGCCGGCGGGAATGTAATTCGCCACCAAGGTGGGGATACCAATGCCGAGATTGACGTAAAACCCGTCTTGCAGCTCACGCGCGGCGCGCGCCGCCAATTGATCGCGTGTCCAGGCCATCAGGCGCTCTCCCGCTTGCGCACCGTGCGCTGCTCTATCCGCTTTTCAAACGTGCTTTGCACGATGCGATCGACGTAAATCCCTGGGGTGTGGATGGCGTCGGGATCCAGCGCCCCGATCTCAACGATTTCCTCGACCTCCGCCACGCACACCTTGCCGGCCGTCGCCATCATGGGATTAAAGTTTCTGGCGGTTTTCCTAAAGATGAGATTGCCTTCGCGATCGCCTTTCCAGGCCTTGATGATGGACAGATCCGCGACAAGCCCTGTTTCCAGAATATAGGTTTGGCCACCGAAGTCTTTGTGTTCTTTGCCTTCAGCCACAAGAGTTCCCACGCCGGTGCGTGTATAAAAGCCGGCGATGCCAGCGCCGCCAGCGCGAATACGCTCTGCCAGCGTGCCTTGCGGATTGAATTCCAGCTCAAGCTCTTTGGCCAGATACTGACGCTCAAACTCTTTGTTTTCACCAACATAGCTGGAAACCATGCGCTTGATCTGGCGGGTGCGGAGCAACATGCCAAGGCCAAAATCATCCACGCCGGCGTTGTTGGAGATCACTGTAATCCCCCGGGCCCCGCTATCACGCAAAGCCAGGATCAGGTTTTCGGGGATGCCGCACAGGCCAAAGCCGCCGCTCATTACCGTCATGGCATCGAAGGTCAGGCCCGCCAGGGCCGTGTGGGCATCGTTGAAGACTTTGTGGGGCATGTATCCTCTCTCGGATGCGCCGCAATAAAGGCCGGCATGATCCTCGCAATCGTCAAGATCCGCGCCGTGCGTTAGGAATCAAGCAGCGCCGCCGCTTAATCCGCTCACGCGCGGAAAGCATCTCCACGAAATTCCTTATAATGTTCGCGGGGCACACAAGGCAAAGCGCAAAACATGCGCGCCGCCCGATGTGATCGCACCGCCGGTGTTTCGTGAGCGGCGATGGCCCTTACCCTCCCCAGGAGGCCAGCACCTCCCGATAAGCCAAAGCTTCGCGCGGCGGCGCACCCTGCACCTGCCCGGGCGTGCGTGAAAAACGGGGCGCGACATTGGGTTGCAACAGGCCCCCGATGTCCACAAACGCGTTGCGGGCTTGGTTATGGGGATGGTGGGGCGCCTCGGCCCAGCTCAGCACCGGCGCAAAGCAAATATCCGTGCCTTCCATCAGCGCGCACCAGTGCGCCCGCGATTTGCCCAAGAACAACTCCGTCAGCGCTTGTGTGCGTGCCGGCCATTGGCTGCGGTCATGCTGCGGGCCAGCGAAAAGCGAGGCGTTCTGCAAATCCAGCTTGTCCAGCAGCAAAGCATAAAACTGCGGCTCCAGCGCGCCAATCGCCACATAGCCCCCACAGGCACAGGCATAGCAATCGTAAAACGGCGCCCCGCCATCCAGCAAATTGGCATCGCGTTCATCGGTCCATAAGCCCGCCCCGCGCATGCCGTAAAACATCGTGGCCAGTGAAGCGGTGCCGTCCGTCATCGCGCAATCGATCACCTGCCCTTGGCCGCTGCGCTGCGCCTCCAGCAAAGCCGCGCATATGCCCATGGCCAGATAGAGCGCCCCGCCGCCGAAATCCCCTACCAGGTTAAGCGGCGGCGCGGGGGGAAAGTCGGCGCGCCCCATGGCGTGCAAGGCCCCAGATAGCGCCACGTAATTGAGATCATGCCCAGCGGCATGGGCGAGTGGCCCATCTTGGCCCCAACCCGTCATCCGCCCAAACACCAAACGTGGGTTACGCGCCAGCGCCGCTTCGGGCCCAAGCCCCAAGCGCTCCATGACACCGGGGCGGAAGCCCTCGATGACGGCGTCGGCGCGCGCGATCAAAGTCAGCGCCTCTTCCACCCCTTGCCTTTGCTTGAGATCCACCGCCACCAAGCGGCGCCCACGCGCAGTCAAATCAAAGGGAAAGGTACGTCCGCCCGGGCGATCCAGGCGCACCACATCGGCCCCCATATCGGAAAGCAACATGGCGCAAAACGGCCCAGGGCCGATCCCCGCAAATTCGAGGATTTTGATGCCCTTGAGCGGCCCTTGCTGCATGATCAATCTCCTTTGGCGCAGGCCACCCTAATCAGGCTGCGGCTTTGGGTGAAAGCGGAAACTCCCCTTGCATCCAATTGGCGGGGCACGCAACGTAGGCGCGCGCGCGTCTCCTCCCCGCCAGCGGGCTGATCGAAGGCGGCGATATGCACAAGGGGCCAAGTGTGGGCTGTCACAGCATCGATCGCTTGCACGATGTGCGCGGATGGGTGCCGTGCGCGTAAAGATCCGCACGCCTGATCCACGGATCGCGCGCGAGCTGCTCGCGCCGTTTGAGTTCACGCGGATTGAGGCAGCGGCGTCTGTTGGGGCTTTTGGCGGGGGCTTTGAGGGGTTGGATTGCGACATCGTGCTCTATGACGCGCGTTCCAGCGCCGTCACGGCCGCGCGCGAAGCCAGCAAACTGCGCCATGACGCGCGCGCGCCTTTGGTGATCGCCGCGGCTGTGGCGCGCGCCAGCGGGCCGCGTTTGCCCCCGGCGTTCGATTTGGTGATTCCGGTCGATGGCCCGCCGCAAAGCATCGTGCGCCTCCTGGAAGAGGGTCTTCGTGACACCATTGGGCGCAACGAGCTGAACGCGCGTGATGCGACTCTAGCCACCCTGTTGCCCGCGCAGGCACCGCGCAGGCCACAGCCGGCTTTGCCCTTGCGGGCGCTTTACGCTGGCCAGCCGCACAAGGCCTTCCTCGATCTTGAACAAGCCATGGCCGAAGTCGGCGTGGTGTTTGAAGCCTGCCTGACCATCTCCGCGGCATTCGATCGGTTGCATGAGCAAGCCGTCGATGCCTTGCTGGTCAATCTGGAGGGGGCGGAAGATGCTGGGCTGGCCTTGTGCGGTGCGCTGCGCCGCAATGCCGCCTTGCAGGGGATGCCAGCCGCGGCCTTGACCAATTCTGCCCGCGCCAAGGATTCCGCCTTCGCCAAGGGCGCGCTGGAGGCCGGCAGCGCCAGCGACATCGCCCAGCGCGGCGTGCCTTGGTTGGCGTATTTTGCGCAACGCCGCCGCGAGCGATGCGAGACCCAAGCGCGGCTTGAGCGCTGCCAGGCCCAGATCGAATCCCTCGATGGCTTTTCCGCCCACCTGGAGCGGGTGGCGCGCCAGCATACCGATGCGGATCGCGCGCTTTGCCTGGTGGCGCTTCAGATCGAAGGCCTACCCGGCACACTGCGCGCCGGGACAAGCTGGCGCAAGCGGCTGAACGAGGCGCTGGACATGGCGCGGCGTTTGGTGCGCACCGCAGATTGCGCAACGGTCGTGGGGCCTCACACGATTGTGTGGATGTTGCCTTGCACGCCGCTGGCCGAAGCTGAGCGCCTGGCCAGCCGAGCCGTCGGCGTATTGGAGCATACGGGATTTGCCGAGGCCGATGGACCGATAGCCATTGCCATCTCGGTGTGTGAGCGCCTCACGGGCGAAAGCAGTGCTGGCCTGCTGCGGCGCACGCTGGAGCAATTGGGCAAGGCTTAAGGGCAAAGTCTACACCTGCGCCATCGTGCAATTTTCCCATTCAGCAGACCTATACAACCTGCGCAAGATATAATATCATTGTTTTCTTATGGTTGTACCGCAAAAACCAAAAGAACCCATCGCTCCCGGGCTAACGGGCCCGCTTCTGGCGGCTCCGCTAGGCGCTACCGATCTATGGCAATTCGTCCAGTTTGCCCAGGTCTCGGCGGAGGGCATCGCCAAGAAGCTGCGGGCTTTGAGCGCCCAGGCGCTCGACCCTGCCCAAGGCGCTTTGGTGCAGGAGAGCCTGGCGAGATGTGAGCGCTTGACGCGCCATGCCAAGAATTTTTTGGGAACGCAGGCAAATCTGGGCGATTCTGCTGGGC
>JAKFWI010000022.1 GCA_021731965.1 Hyphomonadaceae bacterium
CAGCCATGACAACAACCACCGCCAAGCCCGCCGCGCCCGCGCCACAGTCATCCGGGCCGGCCATAGCCCGCGCGGCAGGAGAGAGCCCGCTGGCCGCGCCGGCCGTGCGCGCCAAGGCCGAGGAATTGGGCATCAAGCTGCAATTCGTGCCGGGCACGGGCCCAGCCGGGCGCATCAGCCATGAAGATTTGGCGCGCCATGTGGCGAGCGGGGAAGTCCATTCGGCCGGTTTTGCTGCCCTGCCGCGCGCATCCGGCCAGCGCCGAGAGGGCGAGGAGGCCGTCAAAGTCATCGGGCTGCGCCGCAAGATCGCCGAGAAAATGGCGCTGTCCAAGCGCTCCATCCCGCATTTCGCTTATGTGGAAGAGGTGGATGTCACCGAGCTCGAAGCCCTGCGCGTGCATCTCAATCAGCGCTTCGGCAAATCGCGCCCCAAGCTGACCATCCTGCCCTTTCTGATCCAGGGCTTGGCCAGGCTCTTGCCCGATTATCCGCAGATCAACGCCACCTATGATGAAGAGGCGGGCATCCTCACCCGTCACCGGGCTTTCCATGCCGGGATCGCTGCGCAAACGCCCAATGGCCTGATGGTGCCGGTGCTGCGCAATGCTGAAGCCATGGATGTCTGGACCGCCGCCGCCGAAATCACCCGGCTGGCCGAGGCGGCCCGCAGCGGCAAAGCCAGCCGCGAGGAGCTTTCCGGCTCCACCTTGACGTTGACCAGTTTGGGGCCGCTCGGCGGTGTCGTCACCACGCCGGTGATCAATCACCCCGAAGTGGCTATTATCGGCCCCAACAAGATCATGGATCGCCCCATGGTGCTGCATGGGCAGATCTGCGTGCGCAAAATGATGAATTTGTCGTCGTCTTTCGATCATCGGGTTGTCGATGGCTATGACGCGGCGGAATTCATCCAACGCTTCAAGGCCATGCTGGAGCGCCCGGCCTTGCTGTTCATGGATATCGGCGCATGAGTGACGTGATCGAGACGGATGTGCTGGTGCTGGGCGGCGGGCCGGGCGGCTATGTGTGTGCCATTCGGGCCGGGCAATTGGGATTATCCACCGTGCTGATCGAAGCCAGCGCGCTGGGCGGCACCTGCCTCAATATCGGCTGCATCCCCTCCAAGGCCTTGATCCACGCGGCGGGGGAATTTGCCAAGGCAAAGGCCAAAGTCGGTGGGCAGGGTCATTTAGGCATCAGGTTTGATGCCCCGCCGGAGCTGGATCTGCACCAGACCATGGCCTGGAAAGATGGCATCGTTTCACGCCTTACTGGCGGCGTTGGCACTTTGCTAAAGCGCGCCAAAGTCCGGGTGCTGACCGGCTGGGCCAGTTTCGAAGATGCCAAAACCTGCAATGTGCAGACGGCAGAAGGCCCCAAGTGGGTGCGCGCGCGTCAGGTGGTGCTGGCCACGGGCTCGGTGCCGGTGGATCTGCCGGGCCTGCCCTTTGGTGGGCCGATCCTATCCTCGACGCAGGCCCTGGCCCTACAGGCAATGCCCAAGCGCTTGGCCGTGATCGGCGCGGGTTATATCGGGCTGGAACTCGGCATCGCTTATGCCAAATTGGGCAGCCAGGTCACGGTGATTGAGGCGCAGGAACGCATCTTGCCGCTCTATGATGCGGCGCTGACCAATCCCGTGCTGAAACAGCTGAAAAAACTGGGCGTCGCTTTGCATTTGGGGGCCAAAGCGAGCGGCTATCAGGCGGGCAACCTGTCGGTGCAGAGCAAGGATGGCAAGGTCTTGTCCATCGGCGCTGACGCGGTGCTGGTAACGATTGGCCGCAAGCCGCTGACGCAAGGCTGGGGCCTGGAGCGCATGGGCGTGGATATGGCGGGGTCCTTCGTCAAAATCGATGCCCAATGCCGCACCAGCATGGCCGGCGTATTCGCCATCGGCGATCTGGTCGGTGAGCCCATGCTGGCCCACAAGGCCTCAGCGCAGGGGGAGATGGTCGCGGAAATCATGGCTGGTAAGCGCCGCAGTTTCGCGCCAATCGCCATCCCGGCCATTTGCTTCACCGATCCGGAAATCGTCAGCGTGGGCCTTGGCCCCGATGAGGCGAAGGCCTTGGGCAAGGATATCAAAACCGCGATATTTCCCTTATCGGCCAATGGCCGCGCCATGAGCCTGGAGGCCGATGGCGATGAAGGCTTCGTGCGCGTGGTGGCGCTCGGCGCGGATCACCGCCTGCTGGGCGTGCAAGCCGTGGGCAAGGACGTGGCGGAGCTTTCTGCCGCCTTCGTGCTGGCACTGGAGATGGGCGCGCGCCTGGAAGACATCGCCTTGACCATCTTTGCCCATCCGACGCTGTCAGAATCCTTCCATGAGGCCAGCCTGCGCAATTTGGGCCACGCGCTGCATATCTGAGCGGCTTTTCCCTATTGCTTTTGGAATTCGGCCTCGATGACCAATTCCACATCCTCGCCGATGGCCCCGGCCCAATTGGTCACGCCCCAATCGGCGCGCTTGATTTTACCGCGGGCGGCAAAGCCTAGGCGATCCTTGCCGTTGAACGGGTTGGGCTTGCCGCCGTAATAGGTCACGTCCAGCACCGCCGGCTTGGTGATGCCGTTGAGCGTCAAATCCCCGGTGACTTTGCCAATGGAGGGGCCAGTGCGCGTCACACTGGTCGATACGAAGGTGATTTGCGGTGATTTCTCTGCGCCGAAGGCGGCGTTGGCGATTTCCGCGTTGAAATCCTTTTTGCCGCCAAGGGCCTGATGGCCGGTATCGACCGAGGCCGCCGCAATCGTCACCGAGATTTTCGAGCTTTCGGGCGTTTCAGCATTGAAATCGAGCTGCGCAGCCACGGTGTTGAAGCGGCCCGTATACATGGAAAGGCCAAAGTGCGAGACGCGCCAGATGACGCTGGCGTGCGCCGGATCAAGCGCGTAGCTGCCGGAGGGCTGCGCCAACGGGGCGGTGGCCGCGACCGGCGCGGCAATGGCCGGCGAGGCGGCCCCGCTGGGCGGTGCAGCGCTCACGCACGCTGTCAAGGCCATGCTCGCCAGCGCGAACGCCAAGGCAGTCTGGGGAATATTCAGGCGCATAAGAGACTCCAGTTCAAAACTTTTCTTGGCCGCGCACGCGGTGTGAGTCGGGAAAATCACGATAGAGCGAAAAGGAGAGATTGGTCGCCCAGCGATTGACATGGAAATGCAAGGATTCGATCGGTTCGTCGCGCCGGCTGGCAATGGTGAAGGCCGCGTCCAGCTGGGCCAGGGTTTCGGTTTCGATGGTCAGCAGAAATTCACTCAGCACATGGCCAAAGCCCAGCTTGCGCCGCACCAGCCGCCAGCTCGAAATCGCGCCGGCATCGAGCATGGGCTGCAGATAGGCGCTTAAATGCTCCGTAAATTCAACATCGCCGACGCCCGGCTTCAGATCGAAAGAGACGAGATAGAGGTTCATCAATCCCCCAAGATGGCTGGACCTTGCTTCAGGCGCGCGCCATGATCAAGCCTTCGCCGCATGTCACGCAGAAAGCCGCAACGAGCCCATGCTGGAAGCCATCCTCCGCCCGCGCCGCAGTGTGCTGTATATGCCTGGCTCCAATGCCAAGGCCATGGACAAGGCCAAAAGCCTGGGCGCCGATAGCTTGATTTTCGATCTCGAAGACGCCGTTGCGCCGGAGGCCAAAGCGCAGGCGCGCGAGGCGGTGGCCGCGGCGCTGCGCGGCGGGGGCTATGGCGCGCGCGAGGTCATCGTGCGGGTCAATGGCCTCGCCACCCCGTGGGGCCGGGACGATCTGGCGGCCATCGTGCCAGCGGGGCCCGGCGGCGTGCTCTTTCCCAAGGTGGATGGGCCCGGGGATGTGACGGCGGCGCGCGCGGCGATGCTGCAAGCCGGGGCCGCGCCGGATCTGCCTTTGCTGGTGATGATCGAAACGCCAAAGGCGCTTCTGGCCCTGCGCGAGATCGGCCAGGCCGCTAAGGCGGCGGCCCTCGTCGGCTTCGTCATGGGCACCAATGACTTGGCCAAGGATTTGCGCGCGGTCTTGACCCCCGACCGGGCGGCGTTTTTGACGGCCTTGTCCATGGCCGTGATCACCGCCCGCGCTTACGGCCTGGCGGCCATTGATGGCGTGTTCAACGACATCCAAAACCAAGAGGGCTTTGCGGGTGAGTGCCGCCAGGGGCTGCAGCTTGGCTTTGACGGAAAAACCCTCATCCATCCGGCCCAGATTGAGACCGCCAATCGGATCTTTTCGCCCAGCGCGCAGGAGATCAATTGGGCTCACGCGGTGATCGCCGCTTTCGCGGCACCGGAAAACGCCGGCCGCGGCGTGCTCAAGGTGGACGGGCGGATGATCGAATTGTTGCATTTGGCGCAGGCCAAGCGCCTGGCCGCCACGGCGGCGCACATCGCGGCGCTGGAGCAACTTGGCTGAACTTCCTGTGCGTCACAGCCAAGTATGGCCGCATTCCACCGTGCCGACGCCAAGCCGGCGCGCCATCTTCCCCCTCAGCGCGGAGCCGGGGCCTGCGGCACGGGCAAAGCCTGCTGCACCGCGCGCTCAAGGCCGCGGCGCACGATTTGGCGCGGGGCATTGGCCGGTTCGGGCACCCAGATTTCCAGAATGCCATCGGGCAGGCCCTTGCGCAGCACGGGCTTGGTGGTGAACACGAGGCCTTCCGAGGCGAAGTGCTTGGTCATCCAATCGGCCAGCACTTGGGCATCGGCGGCCTGATCATCGCGGTAATAGCGCACTTCGGCGTCCGCGAAGCTGAACTTGGTGCGCTCCACCCCTGCTGTCAGGCGAAAGCCGCGCTCGCTGAGCAAAGCGCGCTCTTTCGCCAGCAGATCGGCCCCGCGATCCCCGCTGATTTGCACATAAACGGTGTAGGCGCGCGAGGCGGCCGCCAAAGCCGGCGCCTGCGCCTCAATGCTTTGTGAGCTTTCCGGCAATCGGATGCTGCGCGCGGTTGCGCTGGGGAGGTCAGGCGCATCGCTGGCGCTCTGCTCCGGAGGAGGGGCGGGGGCCGGCATGGCCAAGACCACGCGGGGCGCGCTTCCGGCTTGGTCCCCGCGGCGGCTTTCGGTGCTGGCGATGACCGGATCGGCGGGTGGGATCGGCGCGGCCGCACGGTTATCGACGATGGGATCGCATTCGATCAGGCGCTTGGAATCGCCGCGCCAAGGCAACCAGCGCGTCAAGAACGAGCCAGAGCCAGAGGTTTCCTGGGACAATTCCTGGCGCGCCAGGATGTCACCCACCAGATCGGCGGTTTGTTCGGGGCTGTCGCCCTTGCCCAAAGCGATGCGGTGCAAGTCGGGGCGCACGCCGCAAAAGGCATCGGGAAAGGCCGTGCTCATGGTGCGGACCACGGCCTCGACATCGGCGGCATCGCCCTTTTCCTTCAGAAACTCGCGCAGCTGAAAGTAGAAATCATAGCCATCGGTTTGATTGGCCAGGCGCGCCTCGAAGGCCTGGCGATCGGCCTGTTGGACATCCAGGAACATGCCCGAAACCGGCACCATGACGGCAATGGCCCCCGCCCCAAAGGCGCGCAAAAAGCGGCCAGGGCGGGATTTCGGGCTGCGGTCATGCGCCAGCTTTTCTTGCTCAAACGCCAAGCTGCGCTCACGCAGATCCAATTCGCGGATTCGGATGTCTTGCTCGTCCATTCCGGTGCCCCCATGGATGGCCATTGCATGCCAGAAATGGGGCGCGAAGGCGAGCCTCCGGGCGGTTTTCATTGGCGGGTAAGGCGCATCGCGCGTTAACAGTGGCGCCGGGAGCACAACGAACATGGGAAAAGTGCAGTTCAAATCCAAACACGGGCGGTTTTTCGAGGATTTCAAGCTGGGCCAGCGCCTGGTGCATGCCGCACCGCGCACCCTGACGGAGGGCGATGCCGCTTTCTATATCGCTTTGACCGGCCAGCGTTACGCCATGACCAGCTCCGATAGCTTTGCGCGCGATTGCGGGCTGGCCGGCGCGCCGCTGGAGCCGTGGCTGGTGTTCCACACCGTTTTCGGCAAATCCGTGCCAGACATTTCCGCCAATGCAGTGGCCAATCTCGGCTATGCGGAGGGGCGCTTCATGGCCTCGGTCTATCCGGGCGATACGGTGCACGCCGTTTCCGAGGTGATCGGGTTGAAGGAAAACTCCAACGGCAAAACGGGCGTGGTGTATGTGCGTACACGCGGGGAAAATCAATCGGGCGAGACGCTGTTGGAATTCGTGCGCTGGGTGATGGTGAATAAGCGCGAAGCGGCGTCTCCCGCGCCCGAGCCAGTGGTGCCCAAGCTTGATGGCGCGGTTTCTGCGGCCGAATTGTTCGTACCCGAGGGGCTGACCTTTGAGGAGTATGATTTTCGCCTCGCGGGTGCGCGCTGGGCTTATGGCGATTATGAAGTCGGCGAGCGGATCGATCATGTGGATGGCATGACCGTGGAGGAGGCCGAGCACCAGCTCGCCACCCGGCTGTATCAAAACACCGCGCGCGTGCATTTCGATGCGCTGGCCCAAAAAGGCAGCCGCTTTGGCCGGCGCCTGATCTATGGCGGCGTGACCATTTCTATCGCGCGGGCCTTGGCCTTCAACGGGCTGGAAAATGCGGCGCTGACCTTGGCCTTGAACGGCGGGCGCCATGTTGCGCCGCTATTTGCCGGTGACACGGTTTATGCGTGGTCGCAGGTGCTGGATAAAGCCGAACTTGCCCCCGATATCGGCGCGCTGCGTTTGCGTTTGGTGGCGGTGAAAAACCAATCCTGCGCCGATTTCCCCCTGAAAACCGAAAGCGGCGAGGATCAAGCGGCCGTGCTGCTGGATCTCGATTACTGGGCGGCCATCCCCATCAAGCGCTGACGCGGCTACGCAGCAGAAAGGCCTTGATCCAGCCGGCTACCCGGGCGCTGTCGAGCGGGGCGGCGAGGCTGTTCAAGGCGCTATCGACCACGCCATCGGGGATGCGCCCGCGGCGTGAGGCGACCAAAGCGGCGGTGAAAGCGGGGCTCATTTCCGGATGCCCTTGAAACGTCAAGGCATTGGCCTCTTGGTAATAGAGCGCCGCAACGGGCGTGTGGGCGTTGGCAGCAAGCACGCGCGCGCCGTGCGGGGCTGTGATCACTTGATCCTGATGGCTCGCGGCGATGGCAAAGCCTTGCTCACCATCAGCCAGCCAATCGGGCGGATCGATCAGCGCATAGTGATGGCGCCCGACGCCCCAGCCGTTCGTGCTTTTCGCAACCCTCCCGCCCAGCGCCTGCGCGATCACTTGATGGCCAAAGCATATGCCAATTTGCGGGATGCGCCGGCCGGCATGGGCACGGATGGCGCCTTCCAAGGGTGCGATCCACGGGTGATCCTCATAGACGCCGGCCGAAGAGCCGGTGATCAATAGCGCGTCTGTCTGCTCTGGGCTTGGCGGAGGCGCGCCATCGCAGATCGGGATGACCTCAAAGTAGAAGCCTTCGCCGCTTAGGAGTGCGGCAAACATGGCCGGATAATCGCTGTGGCTGGCGCGCAGCGCCTCCGGCGGGCGCCCCGTTTCGAGAATGGTCACACGCATGGGCCGCACCCAATCACCGCGTCTGCTCTGCGTTGATCCAGGCATCGACGCGGGCGCTCAGCACGTCCAACGGCAAAGGGCCCGCCAGCAGCACGGCATCGTGAAAGCGCCGCACCTCAAACTTCGCTCCTAGCATGTCTTGCGCCTTGGCGCGCAGCTCTCGCAGGCGGATTTCGCCAATCTTATAGCCCAAGGCCTGGCCCGGCCAGGCGACATAGCGCTCCAGCTCAGTTTTGATGTTGTGCTCGGAAAGCGCGGAGTTTTCAAGGAAACAGCGCCCGGCCTGCTCCAGGCTCCAGCCCTTCCAGTGGATTCCGGTATCGGCCACCAAGCGGCAGGCGCGCCACATTTCATAGGAAAGCCGGCCAAACACCTCATAAGGCGTGCGATACATGCCCATTTCCTCACCCAGATATTCTGAATAGAGGCCCCAGCCCTCAACGAAGGCGGTGAAATCCGCGGTGCGTCGGTGCCAGGGAAGCTCCTCCAATTCCTGGGCCAAAGCGATCTGGAGATGGTGGCCGGGCACGGCTTCGTGCAAGGTCAGCGCCGGCAATTCGTACAGCGGCCGAGCGGGCAGATTCCCGGTATTGACCAGATAGAAGCCGGCCACGCCCAGACTGGGGCTGCCTTCTTGGTAGCGGCCCGTGGTGTAACCATCCTCAACTTCCAGCGGCACGGCGCGCACGCCATAACTCAAGCGCGGCAGGCGGCCAAACAGGCCCGGCAGCTGGCCATCGGCGCGTTTGGAGATTTCGGCGGCGTGCTCCAGCAGGCTTTCGCGGCTCTGGGCATAAAACTGCGGATCCGTGCGCAGGAAGGCCAGAAACTGGGCAAAGCTGCCTGAAAAGCCGGTGGTGAGCATCACCTCTTCCATGCGCATGCGAATGCGGGCGACTTCACTGAGGCCCAGCGCGTGGATGGCATCCGGCGTCAGCTCCGTGGTGGTGTAGCGCCGCACCAGCCAGCGATAATAGGCGCTGCCGCC
>JAKFWI010000247.1 GCA_021731965.1 Hyphomonadaceae bacterium
GCCCAGGCCATCTGGGCGCACGAGGGCCTGCGCCAGCGGCTAAGGCATAAGGGGGTGCAAACAAGCCTGCGCGTGCTGCGCTTTGCTCTGATGGCGGGGGTATTGGCCTATCTGGCCATCCAGCTCACCGCCATCGGCTGGGCGCAAGTGATCACGGCCTTGCCAACGGCCGCCGCCTTTTACGTGTTGTTTGCTGTGAATTATGCCTGCCTGCCGATCGCGGAAATCCTCATCTACCAGATCTGCTGGCGCAGAGGCTTGTGGGGCCATGTCTGGCCGTTTTTCGTCAAGCGCGCCTATAATTTTGGCGTCTTTGATATGTCGGGCGAGGCTTATTTTGGCTGGTGGGCCCATAGCAAGCTGGGCCTTGGTATGCGCCCGGCGCTGTCGGCCATCAAGGATGTCAATTTACTCTCTGGGGCCTCGTCCAATCTGGCCACGCCACTTTTGCTCATTTGGTTTTATGTGGCCGGCGGCGAAGGCCTGCATGCTTTGGGCATCAACCCCCATTTCCAGGGGATCATTTATGGCAGCGTCGGGCTGATCGCTGTGGCGACGGTGATCGCCGGTGCCTTTCAGGGGCGCTTCCTTTCGACCACCCCGCGCGAAGCGCTGCTGATCTTGATCGCGCACACCATGCGTCTGGGGCTGTCGATGGTGCTGCAGGCCTGGAGCTGGGCCGTGGTTTTTCCGCACACGGATTTTTCCGTCTGGCTGGCCTTTACCACGGCGCAATTGGTGCTTAGCCGTATCCCCTTCGTCCCTAACCGCGACTTGCTGTTTCTGGGCTTAAGCTTGAATATGGCGCATGCCGTGCAAGCACCGCAGGCGCAGGTCGCGGGGATGTTCGTCATGGCGGCGGCGCTCACGCAATGCGCCAACTTCTTTGTCCTGGGGCTTCATGCTTTGATCAATCGCGGCGCACCTGCCCAAACCCCGCGCGGCCCAGGAGCTGATCCGGCATGAACCGACTGGACCGCTATCTCCTGCGCGCCGTGATCACGCCCTTGATGATGATGATGGGCATTGCCGTGTTGCTGCTGCTGCTGGATCAGATGCTGCGGCTGTTTCAATTCGTGCTGGAGCAGAATGGCAGCGTCGGCTTGGTTTGGCGCATGCTGGGCTCATTGCTGCCGGAATATGTGTCTTTGGCTCTGCCCATTGGCTTTTTCCTCGGTGCGCTGTTTGCCACGCGCGGGTTTTCGTTATCGAGCGAGTTGGATTCCTGTCTGGCGGCGGGGGTGCCTTTGCGGCGCATGTTATGGCCGGTGCTGGTCCTGGCCTTCGGCTTGTGCGCGCTCAATCTGTTCATCACCGGCTTTGTCCAGCCCGTGACCTCCTATTCCTATTCGCGTTTGCGCTTTGAGGTGCGCACGTCTTTGCTCACCGCGCAGGTGCGCGACGGGGCGGTGATCAAACTGGGTGAGGGCATTACTCTGCGCGTCGGCGCGGCCGTGGACGGTGACAGGCCCTGGCGCAATATTTTCCTGGAGCGCTGCGAAAACAATGGCAATTGCACGGCCGTGCTGGCCAATAGCGGGCGCCTGCTGGAAAGCGCCAATGCCGATGGGCAATTGGTGCTGCGCTTGTTCGATGGGCGCCAAGTCAGCGTGCGCGCCACCGGCCCGGTTCCGGGCTATCTGGGCTTTGAGGTGGGCGATTTCAGTTTGGATCAGGTGGCCCCAGAGGCTTTTCGGCGCCGCGGCGGGGATCGCAAGGAAGTGACGCTCACCGAAATGATCCGCCAGCTCGGGGGCCCTTTGCCCACCGCGCGGCGCAATGAGCTGGCCGCGAGCCTGCATTGGCGCCTGTTGCATAGCCTGCTAATTTTGGCCCTGCCGTTTTTGGGCATGGGTATGGGCGTGGCCGACAAGCGCAATGATCGCGGCTTTGGCTTTGTCATCGGCATCGTCATGGTGATCGTCTATTATCGTTTGCTGCAGGCTGCAGAATCGAGTGTGGCGGTGGGCCTGGCATCGCCCTGGACGGCCATGTGGCCCATTTTCGGGGCGTATTTCCTGATCAGCGTCACGCTGTTCGCTTTGTGCTCGGAGGGCGTTGGGTTTAGGCCGTTTGGCTGGCTAGAACGCGCCATCGATAGCTTGCGCGATGCCTTCCCGGCGCGGCGCGGCAAACGCAAGGAGGCCCGCGCATGAGAAGCTGGGGCGGATATCTTGTGGGCGTAGATCGCCCGATCCTCGTGCGGCGGCTGCTGCGCTTGTTTTTTTGGCGCTGGGTGCTGATTCTGCTGGTTATACTTGGCGTGTTGCAGGTGCTGGATCTCCTCAGCAAAGCCGATGATTTGCTGGCCCCGGCCGGGGCCACGCAGGCCGCGGTGTGGCGCTATCTTGAGCTGCGCCTACCGGAGCTGACCTCGCAATTCACGCCGTTTGCGGCGCTGTTGTCGGTGCTGATCGTGCTGATGGGGCTCAGCAATTCCAATGAGGTGACGGCGATGCGCGTGGGTGGCCTTTCGGCGATGCGCATCTTGGCACCGTTTTTGTTTGGCTGCGCGCTGATGGCGCTCGCGCATTTTGGCTTTCACGAATTGGTGGCCCAGCCCGCCTCGGCCCGCTTGGCGGCCTGGGAAAGCGCCAAGTATGAGCCAAGCTTTTCCCTCACCGGCAAGCTCTCGGATGTGTCCGCCAATGTCTTCGTGGCTGAAAGTGGTATCATCTTGAAGGCGGGCCGCGCCACACGGCTTGGCGATATTGTGCAATTGAGCGACGTCACCCTCTATGAGCGCGCACCGGAGGGGGGCTTCAAGCGGGTGGTATTTGCCAAAACCGGCGCGCTGCGCAACGGTCGCTACGATCTGCATGATCTGCGCAGCCTTACCCTGTCGAAGGGACAAGCCGTCTCGATTGCCGATGAAATGTTTTTTCTGCCGATCAGCGCGGATCGCCTGTTTGCCCGCTCGCGCGATCCGGAGCGCTCAACCTTGGGGGAATTGTCGCGGCTCATTTCCTCCATGCGCACCGAAGGCAGCCCATCAACGGAATTGGAAACGGTGTTTTGGCGGCGGTTTTTTCGGCCGACTGGGGCTTTGGTCATGCCCTTCATGGGGGCGGTGGCCGGCTTTGGCTTGGCCCGGCGGGGCGGAGCGGTGTTTCGCTTGCTGATTGGCGGGGCCTTGGGCTTCAGCTATTTCGTATTCGACAGCGTGCTGGCCAGCCTTGGCGAACTGGGCGTGATTGCGCCTTTGTTCGCGGCCACTGCGCCTTTGGCGGTCTACGCCGCGCTGGGGCTGGCTTTCGTCTTATCGATCGATTGAGCGCACCGCATTTTCGTCCGAACCTGCTCCCCAGTCGGGCTAAGCGGTGTCACCCCGCAAAGCGAATGACGAAACCAAAGCCTGCATCGGGGAGATCAGCGCTGGGCGGCAAAGGCCGGCAGAGCGTGATGGCTCCGTCCCGCAGCGCCCCGCGCAAACGCCGGCCCACCGGCTGAAACAGGCTGTGCGCGCCGGCCGCTTGCGGCGCATCGAAACGGATGGCCAACCAGGCACCGGCAGCGCCAGCCCGCAAGGCCTCCTCCAGCAAGATCGCCGCGGCTTCTAGATCGAGGCCGCGCAGGCTCAACTCCGGCGCACCAGCGCTCGCCTCCAAACCATCAAACAAGCCAGCGAGGCCAGCGTGCGCATCGTGCGGGGGATCATCCATCGGGCCAGTATAGCGCCTTTTGCGCGCAGCGGGAGGTGGTTTGGCGGCATCCACAATCGCTATTGCAAATCATTCTCAACAGCCTTACACGCTCCGTTAAGAACTGTTCTTAACTAGAGGCGCAAAATGTCAGGAAGAAAGTGGTGGAGCCTGAGCCTCGGGGTGGCCATGCTGTTGGCCAACGCCCCTGCGCACGCCGATGCCGCCAATGCCGCCGATGCCGCCAATGCCGATAGCCCCATCGTGATCACCGGGCGCCGGCCAACTTACTTGGTGACCAGCAGCTCCAGCTCCACGAAAACGCTCACGCCCTTGCTGGACACGCCGCAATCGGTAACCGCGCTGTCGCAGGAGTTTATCGAGGACAATTCCCTGCGCAGCATCAGTGACGTCATTCGCTTCACGCCCGGTGCGAGCCCGGGCCAAGGCGAGGGGCACCGTGATCAAGTGACGCTGCGCGGGGTCAACACCACAGCGGATTTCTTCGTCGATGGCCTGCGCGATGATGTCCAGTATTTCCGCCCCCTCTATAATGTCGAACGCATTGAAATCCTCAAAGGGGCCAATGCCTTGGCTTTCGGGCGCGGGGGCGGTGGGGGCGTCATCAACCGCATTTCCAAGGCGGCAGGCCCGGGGAGTTTCGCCGCGCTGGCGGCTGGTCTCGATACGTTTGGTGCCTATGCCATCGAAGGCGATGGCAATGTGGCGATCACGGACGGCGTCTTTGCCCGGCTTGGCGCATTTTATGAAGATGGCCGCAATCACCGCGATAGCTACCAACTGGAGCGCTTTGGCGCGACGCCAACGCTGACCTTGCAGCCGAACGCCGCCACGCGTGTGACCCTGGCCTATGAATATCTGCGCGATTTCCGGGTGGTGGATCGCGGCATACCCTCCTTGGATCGCCGCCCCATCCAGGGCTTTCGCGATGCTTTTTTCGGGGTTGAGGGCATCAATGAATCGACCTTCACCGCGCACGTCGTACGTGCACGCCTAGAGCATGACTTCACCGGCACCCTGAAGGGTTCGGCGCAATTTTCCTGGGGTGATTACGATAAAGCCTATCGCAATGTGTTTCCCGCCACGGCCGTGACCATCGATCCGCGCACGGGGGCCGGCACGCTGGGGGTGGAGGCCTATTTCGATCCCACGCAGCGGCGCAATGTGTTTGGCCAGGCCAATCTGGAATGGACGCCCCGCACCAGGTTGGTACAGCACACCTTCCTGCTGGGCGTCGAAGCCGCCAATCAAGGCACGCAAAACCAACGCATCAATGGCTTTTTCGATTCCGGAATGCCCACCAGCCTCAGCGGGCGGCGCACTGCGGTGAGCCTGTCCAACCCACTCTCGGTGCCGCCCATCACCTTTCGCGCCGGCAGCGGTAATCGCAGCGTGCGCACCAATGCCGATATCGTTTCGGTCTATGTGCAGGATCGAGCCAAGCTGGGCGATGTCGAGCTGATCGTTGGCGGGCGCTATGATCGCTTTGTGCTCAGCGTCGATGACCTGCTCACGCGCCAACGATTTTTGCGGGATGATAACCTGTTCAGCCCGCGCGCGGGCCTCGTCTATAAGCCCATCGCCGCCGCTTCGCTTTATGCCAGCTATGCGCGGTCTTTCCTGCCGCAATCGGGCGAGCAATTCCTCTCCCTCGATGTCAGCACCGCGGCGCTGCGACCCGAGCGCTTCGACAATTACGAGATCGGCGGCAAATGGGATGCGCTTCCGAGCCTCAATTTCACCGCGGCGCTCTACCAGCTGCAACGCACCAATACGCGCGCGCCGTCTGGCCAGGCCGGAATCATCGTGCTGACCGGGGAAAGCCGGGCGCGCGGCCTGGAGCTAAGCGCCGTGGGCAGGCTGAATGCCCATTGGCAAGTGGTAAGCGGCTATACCTATCAGGATGTGCAGATCGTCAGCACCACGGCCGCGGCGCCGGCCGGGCGCCAAGTGGGGCAAGCGCCGCACCACATCGTCTCGGTGTGGAGCCGCTATGACTTCAACAAGCGCTTTGGCGCGGCGCTGGGGGTGCAGCATCAGCGCGATAGTTTCGCCGCCATCAGCAATTCCACGGTCCTGCCGCGCTTCACCCGCCTTGACGGGGCGCTCTATATCGCCCTCAGCGATCGGCTGGAAGCGCAGGTCAATATCGAAAACCTGACCAATGCCACTTACTTCCCCACCGCGCACACCGATGACAACATCACCACCGGCGCGCCGCGCAGCGCCCGCTTCACGCTGCGCGCCAAGTTTTAGACGCCAATTGGGCTGACATCTTGCTTCACGGCGTTGGCGCTAAGGGGGGGCAAAGGTGCGTAAGCCAACAAAAAGCGGCGCGCGCATTCGCGGGCGCGCGCGTGCAAGGCCGCGCCATCCAGATCGGGGCCCGCGCCCAGCAAATTGCTCAACAGCATTTGCCCAATGGCCATGCCTGCGAAGGCCTCGGCCGCGGCATCGGGGTCACTGATCACCAGGCGGCCAAGCTCCGTTTCGCGCCGCAGATAAGCGCCCAGCCGTTGGCGCGAGGCCTTGGGGCCCGCCTCGAAGATGGCGCGGGTGACGGCGGGGTGCTTGGTGGCCGCGGAGATCGCCACGCGCATCAAGGCCAGCGTCAAGGGCGCGGCATAACGCTGCAGCAACGCCTCGGCATAGGCGGCCAGCGTGTCTTCGGGAAAGGCATCGGCGCCAGGCGCATCGAGCACGGCGGTGATCTGGGCTTTTTGCTCTTCCACGACTTGGCGCAGCAGCGCCTCGCGCCCGCCAAAGCGATTATACACGGTCTGCTTGGAGACGCCGGCCCGCTTGGCAATGGCCTCCAGCGGTGCCGCAAAGCCACGCTCGGCAAACACTTCTGCCGCGGCCTGCAATATCGCCGCGCGTTTGCTTTCATCGAATTGGCCCGGCGCGCGCGGCATTAATGCATGTCCGCGGCGGGCGGCTGCGTGCCATAGGGCTGGGGCTTGGACAGCAACGCCAAAGCGATCCCCGCAAAACAGGCCATCGCCAGCAGCAAAAAGGCATCGCCAAAAGCCAAGGTATTGGCCTCGCGCTCCATGATGGCGGCTAGGCTTTTCAGCGCGCCGAGATGGGCGTTGGGCAGCCCCAAGGCCTCCATACGCGCGGTCAGCCCCTCGAGCATGCCTTGCGCGGCGCGGCTGGAGGCCGGCAGATTGGCGCTAAGGGTTTCCAGATGCGCCGCGCTTTGGTGCGTCAAGGTGGTGTTGAGCACGGCGAGGCCAAAGGCCCCTCCGACATTGCGCGCCAGATTGACGATGCCGGAGGCGTTTTTGATCAGATGCGGGGCCAGGGTGCTCATCGTCACCTGCTGAGCCGCGACCAGCGCCATCATCACCCCCAGGCCGCGCACCGCCTGCACCGAGGCGAATTGCCAAAAGCCCCATTGCGAAGTCACCGAATGGGCCATGGCCATGCCGATGCCGCACAGCGCAAAGCCCAGCATCATCGGCACCCGCAGGTTAACGGAGCGCACCAGCCGTCCAATCAAAGGCCCGGCCAAAAACATCGTCAGCCCCGAGACGGCCATGGTGGTGCCCACCTCGGAGGCGGAAAACCCGCGCACGCGGCCCAAAAACAACGGCATCAGAAAAGTGCCGCCAAACAAGGCCGCGCCGGTCACGAAGGTCATGGCCACCCCGGCCAGAAAATTGCGATCAGCCAGCGCGCGCAATTCCACGATCGGATTGGGCGCACGCAAAGAGCGATGCACAAACAACATCCCGCTGATCAGGCCCACCGCCGTGAGCACGCAGATCAAGGGATCGGCGAACCAATCATCGCGCGCACCCTCTTCCAGAACAAACTGAATGCTCATCAAAGAAGCGGCCATCAGGCCCAGACCCGCCCAATCGAAATTGGCTGCCAGCTTGGGATCGCCGCGATCAAAATCGGCGTAACGCCCCACCAGAAACAGCACCAGAATGCCGGGAAACACATTGATGAAAAACAGCCAACGCCAGCTCAACGCCTCCGATAAATGCCCGCCAAGGGTTGGCCCAATCGTTGGGGCCAGCGTGACGATCAGGCCCATGACGACGCCCGCCGTCAGCCTTCGCTCTGGAGGGAAAGCGGTAAAGGCCGTGGCAAACACGGTGGGGATCATCGCCCCGCCCACAAAGCCTTGCAGCGCGCGGGTGACGATCATCATCTCGATGCTATCGGACAGGCCAGTCGCGACACTCATGATGATGAAGCCCAAGCAGGAGGCCAAAAACACCCGCTGCGTGCCCCAGATGCGCGAAAGGAAAGCCGAAAGCGGGATCATCACC
The DNA here is from genome assembly GCA_021731965.1 of Hyphomonadaceae bacterium. Lineage (GTDB taxonomy): Bacteria > Pseudomonadota > Alphaproteobacteria > Caulobacterales > Aquidulcibacteraceae. The sequence continues at coordinate 7,949 of JAKFWI010000247.1, forward strand.
ACCTCCGGGATCAAATAGGCCGTCTGCACCCAGCTGATCTCGTCATTGCTCGCACCGACACCTGATTGGATCTGCGGCAAGGAGGCGGCAACGATCTGGATATCCAGAATGGCCATGAATTGGCCCAGCACCATGCCGCTAAAGCCCAGCATCAAATGGGTCCAGTTGATCTGGGCCGGGGCGGCGGCGGCCGGCGGTGCCGGCTCATTGGCACCGGCAATAGCAGTCAGGCTCACTTGAGCGCGGCCGAAACGGCGGGCGCAGCACCCACGGCGCTTTGCGCGAAATTGGCCCCGCCTGGGGAATGGGAATCCACCTTAACCGCCACCGAGAGCCCAGGGCGCAGGCCGTTGGCCTCGAGGCTATCTTCCAGCGCAATGCGCACCGGGATACGCTGGGTGATTTTGGTGAAATTGCCGTTGGCGTGCTCCACCGGGATCAAGGCAAATTCCGCGCCCGAAGCCGGCGCAAAGCTCTCGACCCGGCCAAGGATCGCGGCCCCGGGAAA
>JAKFWI010000253.1 GCA_021731965.1 Hyphomonadaceae bacterium
GATAGAGCCGATGCGGCAGGCGGATGAAATCGGTTTTGTCCCGCGCGGTGAGGACCGGGTGGAGGCTAAGCGGCGTGCTGCTGATGGTCTGCGCGGTCTGGCTTTTGGCTGACGCTGGCCTGATTGATCCGTCTGGGGCCGTCATCGAGGCGTCTACCATTGCTGAATTCCTGGACCCACGGATAGCGTTCCGCTTCGTCCTGCGTATAGCCAAGATTGTAAACCGTCGAGCTTTTCGCACGCTCCTTGGAATTGGAATAATACGTGCCGAAAACCCTGTCCCAAACGAAATCAGCGATGCCGAAATTGCCTTGCTCGGAATGGTAATGATGGGCCACGTGCAGGCGCTTCATGTTCCGCAAAAATGCCCATGGCGGCGTGATATTGAGGTGTTGCACGCAATGCACGAATTCGTTGAACACCGTGACGATCAGCGCCGCACTCAGGGCCGCAGCCGCGCCCGCCAAGCCGCCAAGCAGCCAGCCCAAGGGCACCGACATCAGCACGATGGTGGGCAGCGTGTTGTCCAGCGCCCCAAACAAAACGCGCAGATCCTGCGGATCCTGGTGGTGATCGAAATGGATGCGCTTCCAGATCTTGGCCGTCCATTTGGACCGAAACAAGAATTTCCCGTGCAGGATGAAGCGGTGGATCCCGTACCAAGCGAGCGGCCAGATCAGCACCCCAAGGGCCGTCCCCGCCGCCAAAGGTACCCAGGAAGGCGCAACCATCAAGGCGATCACCGCGCTGGCGAGCGCCAAGTTGAGATAAACCACGATGGCCGGATAGAGGAAAAACACGCCCGCAAGCTGGCGCAAATCCATCTGCCCCAAATCATGAGAACGCCCATGCCAAAATCTGGAAATCCAGCTTGAACGCACCGGGCCCTTGTCCTGCGCTGGCAGTGCGGGCATCGGTTCGAGCGGGCGGGGCATGCGGAGCTTCCTTTGGCTTGCGGCCAGCTTAGCCCGCCGCCACCGCCAGCGGAGCCGGGAGCAGTCCGTTGCCTTGCGCAATACGCGTCAAGGCATCGACCAGACCCTGCAATTGCTCCACGGTGTGTGCGGCGCTCACGCTGCAACGCAACAGGGAAATGCCCCCTGGCGTGGCCGGTGACAAGGCCAGATTCACATAAAATCCTGCTTCTAGCAGTTGGTTCCAGGTGTGCACCGCAAGATCTCGGCCCTTACCGGCCGCCACTGCAACAATGGGCCCCTCATGAGGGCCAACAGCAAATCCTGCGGCGCGCAGGCCATTGTACAAAACAGGGATATTGCGCCACAAGCGTAGCCGAAGTGCAGGCGTGGTTTGCAGGGCGCGCACTGCTGCGGATGTCGAGGCGATGACTGCCGGCGGCAAGGAGGCCGCAAACATATAAGGCCGACACACTAGGCGCATGACCTCGAAATCGGGCAAAGACGACACGCAAAAGCCGCCCACGGTGCCGAAGCTTTTGGAGAACGTGCCGGTCAACACATCTACGTCATCGAGCAAGCCAAGTTCTTCGGCAAGGCCCCGGCCCGATGGGCCCAGCACGCCCACGGAATGGGCCTCATCCAGGATCAGATACGCACCGAAGCGTTTCTTGATGGCGATCATTTCAGCGAGCGGCGCGCGATCACCCAGCATCGAATAAATGCCCTCGGCCACGATGATGCGATTGCCCGGCGTGCCTTCGAGGCGCTCCAGCCGGTGCTCGAGATCCTTCATGTCATTGTGGCGAAAGCGCAAAATCTTGGCGCTGGACAGCTTTACGGCATCATAAATGCTGGCATGGCTATCGGAATCGATAAGCAGGACGTCATCGGGCCCGCCCAACGTGGCCACGACGCCAAGATTGGCCTGAAAGCCCGTGGTGAAAACCATGCACACGCGCTTGTCGAACCACGTGGCAAGCTGAGCCTCCAGCGCGAAGTGATCGGGATAGGTGCCATTGGCGATGCGCGAGCCCGTGGTGCCCGTGCCCCGCTGACGCAGCGCCGTGACCCCAGCCTCGATGCAATCCTCCGAAAAGGTGAGCCCGAGATAATTGTGTGTGCCGGCCAGCACGACTTTGCGGCCGCGCCACATGGCTTCGGTTTGGGAGAGCACGTCATCCCAGGCCACGCCAAACGGATTGACCCCGTTGGCATCAAATTCTTGCGTTGCGCGGGTTACGGATTCGAAGCGGTCGAGCAGTCCCATTCACTTTTCCCCTGCTAGCAAAGCAGCAATTTGATCGGCGAAATCCCCGATGGTTTTGATCTTCGGCACCAATTCGAGCGGCACCGACACGTCGTATTTGTCCTCGATTACCATCACCACGTCCAGCACCGCCACCGAATCGATCTCTAGATCGGCCATGATATCCGTGTCGCGGCCAAGCACTTGGCCAGGCCGGGAGAAGGGCTCCAGCGCCTCCATCACGGCCGCGGCGATGGTTTTACTATCTGGTATGGCCAAGACGGCATCCCCTGCTTATTATGACGCGGCGCAGCGTATATATGGTGCATGAGCAGCAACCGCCAGATCCCTCTCTCCAGGCAGGCGCGCGGGGCGTCAAGAGTGTGTTGCGCATGATCCGCACCCCACGATCGAGGACAGCAGGCCCTTGATCCTTCCTGCCCATGCGCTAATGCAGAGATATTATCCGCGTTGCGGCGAGCGTGACCAGGATGAAATCATTGGCAGCGCCTGCGTGAAAAGGGTTTCACGCACGGACTTGGACCCCGAATTGATGCAGCCCACCCCATCGACCAATGCGCGCTTGCCGTTAAAGCGTGGTGAATTTGACACACTTCCCGAGGCACTGGATTATGCCGCCAAGGGTGACACCGGCGTCAATCTCTATTCCTCGCGCGGAGACCTCACCGCCCAGTGCAGCTATGCCGAGATGCGCGCGCTGGCGCTTGATGCGGCAGGGCGCTTGGCGGGCTTAGGGGTGCGGCCCGGTGAGGCGGTGATCTTGCTGGCCGATACCAATGTGGCGTTTTTCGTTGACTTTATGGGCTGTTCCTATCTCGGGGCACTGCCCACCCCGGCTCCCATTCCGGTGATTTTTGGGGAGCGCGATGACTATGTCTCGGGCCTGCGCCGGCGCCTGCAGGGGAGCCGCGCGGTGGCGGCCTTGGGGCCTGAAGCCCTCTTGCCTTTGCTGCGCGAGGCGGCCCAGGGCCTCGATCTCAAATTTTGTGGCTCCAATGAAGAATTTGCCGGCTTACCAGTGGCGAATTTGCCAAGCTTTAGGGCGCAGGCCGATGATCTGGTCTATCTGCAATATTCTTCCGGCAGCACGCGCCATCCCAAGGGAGTAGAGGTCACGCAGCGCGCTTTGCTCAGCAATGCGCGGTTGATTTCCCAGGCCGGCCTCGATCGGCGCGACGGGGATCGCTGCACCTCTTGGCTGCCGATGTATCATGACATGGGCCTCGTCGGCTTTTTTCTGGCACCATTGCTGACGCAGTTATCCACGGATTATCTGACGACCCGTGATTTTGCCCGCCGGCCCATGACTTGGCTTTCGCTGTTGTCGCGCAATGGCGGGACGCTGGCCTATAGCCCCACCTTTGGCTATGAATTATGCGCCAAGCATGCGGCGCGGACCGGGGCCGAGGGCCTGGATCTATCGCGCTGGCGCGCTGCGGGCATTGGCGGGGACATGGTGCGCCCGCAAGTCCTGGAAGAATTCGTGGCGCGTTTTAGCAGCGTTGGCTTTCGCCGGGAGGCCTTCGTGCCTAGCTATGGCTTGGCCGAGGCCACTTTGGCGGTTTCCTTCGCGGAGCTGGATCGCGGGCCCCAGATCGTCCGGCTATCGCGCCGCGCGCTCGATGCGGGCGAGATCGAGTTCGACGCAAGCGGCGATGACGAAAGCGCGCGCGCGTTTGTGGGCTGCGGCAAGGTCCTGCCTGAGCACGTGCTGGAATTGCGCGACGAAGAAGGCGCGCCAGCCAAGGCCGATCGCATTGGGCGCCTGTTCGTGCGCGGGCCAAGCCTGATGCGCGGTTACGCCTATGATCCCGAGGAGAGCAGCCGGGTGATTTCCGCCGATGGCTGGCTCGATACGGGGGATCTCGGGTTTTGCCGCGAAGGGGAATTATTCATTACCGGGCGCGCCAAGGATCTGATCTTGATCAATGGCCGCAATGTCTGGCCCCAGGATATCGAATGGGCCTTGGAGGCCTTGCCGTCCTTGCGGCGCGGGGATGCGGCGGCCTTTTCCATCGATGATGGCGGCGGGGACCAAGTGGTGACGCTGGTGCAATGCCGGGCCAGTGACCCTGAGGATCGGGCCCAGATCCGCGCGCAAGTGCTCAGCGTGCTGCGCCGGCTGGGCTTTGTTGATCCGGTGGTGGAGCTGATCAAGCCCGGCTCTCTGCCGCAAACCTCCTCGGGCAAGCTCAGCCGCGCCAAGGCCAAGCAGAATTACCTGGCGCAGCGCGCCGCGGGCGGGCCCGCCCCGAGACCATGACGCTGCTTAGCGCCGCCGCGCCCATCGCGCTTACGGGCGCAACCGGGTTTTTGGGCCGCGCTTTGTGTTCGCAGTTGCTCCAGCGTGGTGATCACGTGCGGGCGCTCGCGCGCATGGTCAGCGCTTTGCCGGCGCATGCGCGGCTCACGCCCATCGCCGGGGATCTGCGCGATCCCGCGGCGTTGGCGGCTTTGTGTGCCGGCGCAGGCGGGGTGATTCATTGCGCAGGCCTAGTCAAAGCCCGCAGCCGGGAGGAATTCTTCGCCGTCAATGCAGAGGCCACCGCGGCCTTGGCCCAACAAGCGGCCCAGCAAGGCCTGCGCCGCTTCGTGTTGATTTCCTCGCTCGCGGCGCGTGAGCCCAGCCTGAGCGCCTATTGCGCCAGCAAAGCCGCGGGCGAGGCGCGCCTGCGCGCGCACGCCGCCCTGGATTGGACCATTGTGCGCCCCCCGGCCATATACGGGCCCGGCGATCGGGAATTGGCGAAGCTCCTGGCGCTGGCCCGCTTTGGCTTCGCGCCGGCGCTGGGACCCCCCTCTGCGCGCATTTCGATGATCCATGTTCGCGATGCTGCCTCGGCTATCGCGGCCGCTTATGATTGCCCCGCGACCTATCGCCAGACCTATGAGATCGATGACGGCGCAAGCGGCCATAGCTGGGGCGAAATGGCCGCGGCCTTGAGCCTGGCACAAAAGCGGCGCGTGCGCTCCGTGCCGATTCCATTGGCGCTAGCGGGAATTGCGGCTGGCGTCAGTGCCGCGGCAGCCAAGCTAAGCGGCCAGGCGACCATCTTCACCCCGGGCAAGCTTCGCGAAATGCGCCACAGCGATTGGGTCAGCCGCGCGGGCAATTTGACCGCCGACGCGGGCTGGCACCCCACCACGGGGCTTGCGGAAGGTTTCGCGCAACTGGCCGCCAAGGCCCAGCCGCTGGGCAAAACGCAGGCAAGACCCTTGCCCGCGCCCCCCGGCACCTCTAGATCGGAATCTGACTTGACTGAATCTAACCAAATCGGGTGAATCCGCCTTATACCAATTAATAGACCCGTACTCGAGCATCGTCCGCTCAGCCTCTATCGGTTTGATGGGGATTTTGATGCTCGATTGCGTTCAAATCAGCGCATGATCCGCTCGATGGGCTGCACATTGATTGGATCAAGCACTAGAGCGGATCCCGATTTGACTGAATCAGGTCAAATCGGGTGAATCCGCTCTACACTAATGATTAGACCCGTTCTCGTCCGAAAACCGCGTCACACTTTTCGGGAACGGGTCTAAGGCGAAAACCGTGTCACACTTTTCGGTAACGGGCCCTAATCGCGATGGTTCGGCATCATAAATATTTGCCGCATTGAATTTGTGGCTTTGCGCATGAAGGATGGAAGGATTTGACGCTGTCGAATCCCATCATGGTCAAAGTCGGTTTTGGATCACGTAATGGCCTTTGAAACTGTTCTTGAACGCGCGCCGCGCACACATGCCTTGGTGCGAGGCAAGCCCCTGCGGGTGGCCATTTTCTCCGGCAATTATAACTATATCCGTGATGGCGCCAGCCTAACCCTCAACCGCCTGGTTGAGTATCTGGAACGCCAAGGCGTGGTGGTTCGGGTTTTTTCACCCACCAGCAAGACGCCGGCCTTTCCGCCGACGGGCGAATTGATCTCGGTGCCGTCTTTTCCTTTTCCTGGGCGCAAGGAATACCGGGTTGCCATCGGCTATCCGATCTTTTTTCAGCGCCGCCTCGAAGAATTCGCCCCTGACATCATCCATCTTTCTGCACCCGATTGGCTTGGCGCAGGCGCGTTAAAATATGCCTTGCAAAAGCGCCTGCGGGTGGTGGCCTCGGTGCACACCCGCTTTGACGCCTATTGGAAGTATTACGGTTTACGTTTTCTCGAAAGCATGAGTACGCATTATCTGCGCTATTTCTATGGCTCTTGCGCTCAAGTCTATGTGCCCAGCGAATCGATGGCGCAGTCTTTGCGGGCCGATGGTGTAGAATGCAACATGCGCGTGTGGGCGCGCGGGGTTGATCATACGGCGTTCAACCCAGAAAAGCGCAGCATGGAGCTGCGCGCCAACTGGGGCGTGGATGAGCATCGCCCGGCCGTCACCTATGTGGGGCGCCTAGTGACGGAAAAGGGCCTGGATACTGTGGTGGATGCCTTTGCGCGGCTGCGCAAAGCCGGGATGGCGCATCGCCCGGTTATTGTCGGCGATGGGCCAGAGCGCGCCTTTCTTGAACAGCGCATCCCTGATGCGGTGTTTACCGGCTTCATTACCGGCGAAAGCCTGATGCGGGCCTATGCCTCTTCTGATGTATTTTTCTTCCCCAGCGCCACCGAAACCTTCGGCAATGTCACACTGGAGGCGATGGCCGCGGGCCTGCCGGCGGTGTGCGCTGATGCGACGGGCAGCGCCTCTTTGGTGGCGGATGGCGAGACGGGCTTTTTGTGCCCCGTGCGCGACGGCGCCCGCTTCGCCGAGGCGATAGCCACCTTGCTGAAGGATGCTGGCCTCCGCGGCCGCATGGCCATGGCTGCACGCGCAGCCGCGCTGAAATATTCCTGGGATGCGCAGCTTTCTGGCGTGCTGGCTGGCTATTACGAATTGGTACCCAGCGATGCCCCCCGCTAGGCGTGTTGCGCGCGCGTGGCACGCATGAAATTGGTAGATGTGTGCGAGTTTTACACCGAATCAGGCGGCGGTGTGCGCACCTATATCCATCAAAAGCTGGCCGCGAGCGCGTTGGCTGGGATTGATTGCACCATTTTGGCCCCGGGGCCAGAAGATCGCATCGAGCCGCGCGAAGGCGGGCGCGTACAATATCTCAAATCCCCGCGCCATTTCATCGATGCGCGCTACCACGTGTTCAAGGACAGCAGCCCGGTGTTCGCGGCCCTCGATGCGATCGATCCGGACGTGGTGGAGGGCTCTTCGGCCTGGCGGGGCGGGGAATTGGCCGCGGCCTGGCCGGGCCCGGCGGCGCGCGCCTTTTTCATCCACCAAGACCCTGTCGCGGTCTATGGCCATACCATATTGGGCCGGGTGATGAGCTTTGACGCCGTGGACCGGCTGGCCGGCGGCCTGTGGCGCCATCTCAGCCGGCTGGCGGCGCGCTATGATGTCAGCGTGGTCAGCGGCGAATGGCTGGCGGATCGTCTGGCGCGCATGGGCTTGCCGAAGCCTTTCGCTGCGCCCTTCGGCATTGAAAAGAGTGTCTTTTCCCCCCGATTTCGCGATGAGGCCTTGCGCCTGGACATGCTGCGCCAAGGCGGCTGCGACGATCCCGATGGCCTGTTGCTGATCGCCGTCAGCCGCTACCACCCGGAAAAGCGCATTGGCATGCTGATCGATGCCTTTGAAGCCGTGCGGGCCGAACGGCCGGCAGCGCTATGGGTGATCGGCCACGGGCCAATCCGCCGCTGGGTGGAGGGGCGCGCGCGCCGAGCCGCCGGTGTGCACCTGTCCGGCCCGATCTGGGATCGGCAAAAGCTGGCGGCCACCTTGGCCAGCGCCGATGTGTTTTTGCACGGGGGGGCCGCCGAAACCTTCGGGCTGGCGGTGGCCGAGGGTTTGGCTTCGGGCCTGCCTTTGATCGTGCCGGATTTGGGCGGGGCATCGGATCTTGCGGGGCCGGGCTATGCCATCAGCTACCGCGCGGGCAATGGCGCCGCCTGCGCTGACGCCATGCGCGCCTTTCTGGCGCGTGATCGCGCCGCTTTGCGTGCCAGTGCCATCGCCGACGGCGCGGCCAAGCTGCGCGAGCCGAAGGCGCATTTCGATGATTTGTTTGCGCTTTATGCGCGCTTGCCCCGGCGCACCGCTTTGCAGGCTTAAAGCGCACCCGCGGCGGCGCGGAACGCGATGCCGATCGAGGGTCGCGTGAATATGACGGTCTCGTTTCCACCAATGAGTTGAGCTTTAGGTGCCTTTCCGCTCTGCCGTGCGTCGTGTGACACGTTCCGCCCAGGCCATC
>JAKFWI010000261.1 GCA_021731965.1 Hyphomonadaceae bacterium
AAGCCGCAAAGGTGTAAAGCCTTGGCTGATCGGCATTGTGCCGCCGCTGCTGCTGCTCTGTGCGTGCCAGACCGTGACGGTCACGCCGGCCCCTAGCGCGGCGCTGGCCCCTGATCCGATCGAGGATCAATTACGCATGAGCGCCAGGGCGCTGGTGATCGCCGCCGTGCGCGATGGCTGGGCCCCAGAGGAAAGCGAATCGCTCGCCGATATTTTGCTGCATGGGCGCAGCAACGAAGGCGAAAGCCTCGATGCCGTGGATGTGTATCTGGCACGGCTCGGCGCGGAGGGTGCAAAAGCGCGTGCGCGGCTGGAGCAGGACGTGGGTGGCGCGCGCGGCGCAGCCGCGCAGATCAGCGACGAATTGACCGCCACCTTGGCTCGCGTGGCGATTTCGCAAGCTGCCTTGGCGGAGGATTTGCGCCTGGTCGAGCGGGCAATCATTTACCTCAAGCGTGGAGAAACGTTGTTTAGCGCGGCATCGGTGCGCATCGGTGCTGCAAATGCGCTGGATCTCGAGGCACCCCCGGCCGCGGCCTGGGAGCTGGAATTGCTGCGCGCCGAGCTCAAGCAATTGGCCGAGGAGGTCGATCGCTTGGCCGATCGTGTGATGCAGCAGCAAACCGCACCGAAGGGCGCGCCCAAAGCAGCACCGCCTCCCTGATCCGTAAAGCGCAGTCTGCTTCAGTCTGTGGGGAGGCGCTGGTCGTCTGGCTCGGCTTTGCGCTCACCCAGCATGCCCAGCGAGATACACATTTTCAGCGCTTCTTCTGGGCCAAACGGCAAAGGGCGTAGCTTGCTGCGCGAGAGGTATTGCAAAAAGCCCGTGGTCGGCACCGGCACTTGGGGCACGTAAACCGCCACCACCTCCTCACCCGCAATGGCGGAGATCTCGCGGGTATCCTCGTTGGTGATGAAGCCGATGGTCCATGCCCCCGGCTGGGGAAATTCGAAGAGCACCGCTTGCTTGAAGGATTGGCGCTTGGGCGTGGAGATATTCTCCAGCACTTGCTTGGCCCCGCCATAGATCGAGCGCACCAAAGGCACCCGGTTCACCAGCCGCTCACCGGCACGCACCACGATGCGCCCAACGAGATTGGCGGTGAGCGCGCCCACGGCCGTCAAGCCGATCAAAGCGATGATCAGGCCCGCGCCGGGCAAGGCTTCGGCCAAGGGCCGCAGCGTCTCCGGCAGCAAAGGCGTGATCCGATCATCGATAAAGCTGACGACGCCCCAGATCAGCCAAAACGTCACCGCAAAGGGCAAAACCACCGCGACGCCGTAAAGGAAATTGTTGCGGAGCCAAACCAGTAAACCGGGGCGCGATCGTGGGGGTGATGGCAAGGAAGCTTGGCGCATGAGGGCCCTTTCCGAACGGCACGCTTCGCTCAGCGTCAAACGGGGTTCGTCCCACCGCGCATGCCGCGATTCGCGCTGAACGCCGCCTGTAATCGGGATCGCGGGCAGACCTGCGCCGCGCGGACCAGCTATCGCGCTTGGGGCTCCAGCCGCGGGCTAGATCGCCTAAGCTGTTTCCAGCACGCCCTTTTGGGTCAGAAAGCCGCGCAGCTCTCCTGCTTCGAACATTTCGCGTACGATATCGCAGCCACCTACAAATTCCCCTTTAACATAAAGTTGGGGAATGGTGGGCCAGTTCGAGAAATCCTTGATGCCTTGGCGCACGCTGGCATCCGCCAGCACATTCACATCCTTGAAGGGCACGCCGAGGTGATCGAGGATTTGCACCACCGTGCTGGAAAAACCGCACATGGGGGCGGCGTGGATGCCCTTCATGAACAGCACCACATCATTGCTATCCACGATCTGGCGGATTTGCGCTTGCGTCCCATCGGTCATCGGGTTCTCCTCTCCTGTGTAGCTAGTCTGCCCGCGCGTTTGCATCAAGGGCTAGCCGGCAGCGGCCATGAATGGAGGCGGATATGATTGCTATTGTGGCGCGCTTGGTGGCCAAAGAGGGTCAGCAGGAGGCTTTTGAGGCCGCGATGGCCGAGCTGACGGCGGAGGTTCGCGCCGCCGAGCCGGGCTGTTTGCTCTACCAGGTGTTTCGAAAGGAAGGCTCCAAAACCGAATACACGGTGATGGAACGTTATGTCAGCCGCGAGGCCATGGAGGCTCACGGGCGCAGCCCGCATTTCCTTCGCATGGCACCGCGCCTGGCTCCTTTGCTTGGCGCGCCGCTGGATATCGAGGTCCTGGAGCCTATCGGGGCGGCCTCCATCCCCGAATAAGCGCGGTTATGTTCGCTTGCGGGTCACCCAGATGAGCCGCCAGGCCAGCACGCTGGCGGACAGCAGACTGGCCCACAAAATGGCTTGTGCCAACCCGATGACGCCAAGCCCTTGGTGCTCGGCCAAGAGCCAGCCCAAAGGTGGCATGACCAGCACATAAGCCAACACGTGGCTGGAGGTGGGGAACCAATTATCCTGATGCGCGCGCAAAGCGTGGGCCAGCACGCCTTGCGTGCCATCTGGCAGCAAAGCCAGCCCAGCGATGGGCATGGCCGCCACGCAAAGCGCCACCACGCCAAGATCGTTGGTATAGGCATGGGCGATCGCGAAGGGAAAAAGCAAAAACGCTATGGCAAACGCCCCCATCGCGACCAAGTTGGTCCACACGCCTGTCCAGCTGGCGCGGCGTGCACGCTGCTTATCCTTGCGGCCAAGCGCCTCAGCAGCGAGCACCGCCGTGGCGCTGCAAAACCCCAAGGCGATCATAAATCCCACCGCCATCGCGTTGAGCACGATCTGATAGGCCGCGACCACCTCGGAGCCGATGCGTGCGGCGATGATCGTCATGCCGGTAAAGGCACCGGCCTCAGCCGCCTGGCTCAGGGCTGCCGCCCCCCCGATGCGGAGTATGTCGCGCATGCGAGGTGCCTCGGGTTCCGCCCGGTCCAGCAGCCGAAACTGCCCCGTCTTGGGCATCAGGGCGATCCAGGCCAACACCGCCACCAGCAGAAAAACCCGGGAGCTGACGGTGGCCCAACCCGAGCCGACCGCGCCAAATTGGGGAATGAGCCAGAAATTTGCGGCGATATTGATGCCATTGGCCAGCCACATGATCACGGTGGCCCCATTGGGGCGTTTGACCCCTTCCAAGAAATAACTGCAGGCGATGAAGGCCAAATGCAGCGGCAAGCTGAAGCCCAGCACGCTCGCCACCCTGGCCGCCGTAAAGGCCAGATCCGGGGCGATGCCGAAGGCGCGCAGCAAAGGCTCCGCCCCAAGGCTCAGCATCAGGATGCTCACGGCCCCCGCCGCGGCGCTCAGCCACAGCCCATGGCGCAGTACGGTGCCAGCGTCCTGCGGGCGCTCGCGCCCGATGGCATTGGCACTGAGCACTTGCACGCCCGTCAGCAGGCCGATCCCGGCCAGCATCAGCACCGCCGTGGGAGACCAGCCCAGCGCCAGATACGCCAATTCCTTCGGTGCCAGATGGCCAACCATGACCACATCCGCCACCCCCATGCCCATCACGCCCAAGCGCGCGAGCGCCACCGGGCCCGCGAGTCGGAGCAGAGACGAAAGCAGCGGCCGCGCGGAAACTGCAGCCGGCGCGCCTGCGGTATTGGTGGTCATGGGCTCGCAGCCAAATGAAAAGGGCACATGGATAGCGCATTTTCAACAAAACTGTCGTTGCGGTTTTGTGTGTGAAAGTGCGCTGGACTAAAAAAAAGACCGCTTCTCGGCGAGAAACGGGATTCCACTTTCTGCAGCAGCGGTCTGGCTCCAGGAGTGTTCTGGCAGGTCTCCGGCCCAAAAGACAGCCACACTCCTGTGCTGTACTGCAGAAGACTCAGGCGAAATTGGGCGGCAGGCGTCCCGCCCAGGGCTGGGCCTGCTCCAATTCAAACGCCAGCGCCAGCAGCATCGCCTCGTCGCCGACTTGCCCCGCGAAATGTACCCCGATGGGCAGGCCCGTTTTGCTCATGGCCAAAGGCACCGACATGGCGGGTGCCCCGGCGATGTTTTGCAACGGCGTGTACGCGACATATTCAAGCAAGGCCGCCTGCAGCTTGGCGAAGGGCTGGGTGGGCGCCAAGGTGCCGATCGGCGGCGGCGCATGCGACAAAACCGGCGAAAGCAGCACGTCATGCGCGGCAAACAGCCCGCCATAGGCGCGCTTGCAGCCAATCAGCACCTCGATGGCCGCCCCGATCGCGCCCTTGGGTGCGTTTCTGGCCTGTTCGGCCAGGCCCAAGGTGAAGGGCTCCAGCAAATCTTCCAGGCGGGCGTTTGGCTGGGCCTTTTGCACCGCTTGGGCTTCTTCCGCCGCGCCGAGGGCCCAAAGCAGGCTGAAGGCCGCGGCGATGGCTTCGCCATTGGGTAGAGCGCTGGCTTGCTCCACGCGGTGCCCCAGCCCTTGCAACAGCAAGCCCACGCTTTCCAGGGCCTGCGCCACCTCGGGGTGGGGCGCGCGCCCGAGCATATCGGGAATGGCCAGGCCGATGCGCAGGCGCCGCTGTGACGGCCCCATAACCAGTTCGAGTGGATCGAGCGCCCCGCCGCGCAGCTGGGTAGCAGCCAGCCAGACGGCGCTATCGCGCACCGAGCGGCTGACGCAGCCCTCTACGGATAAATCGATCGCATTGGCGCTGCCCGGAGTGGTGCGCCCGCGGCTGGGCTTAAGACCAAACAGCCCGCAGCAGGAGGCGGGGATGCGGATAGAGCCCCCGCCGTCATTGGCATGCGCGATGGGCACGATGCCCGCCGCCACCGCTGCGGCTGAACCGCCAGACGAACCGCCCGCCGAATAGCCGAGATTCCACGGATTGCGCGTGGGCCCGTTTTCGAGCGATTCCGTGGTGGCATCCAAGCCAAATTCGGGCGTGGCAGAGCGCCCGATCGAAACAAAACCCGCTGCGAAAATTGCATCGACATAGGGGTGTTGTTGTTCGGAAATCGTCGTGCTGAAGGCGCGCGAGCCATAGGTACAGCGTAGGCCGCGCTGGGGCGTCAAATCCTTGATCAGCGTTGGGATGCCCGCAAACGGCGCGCGCCCGCCCGCCGCTCGCTGACCACGCGCTTCGTCATACGTCTCGGTGACCAACGCGTTCAGGCGCGGCTCGAGGCGTTGGGCGCGCCGAATGGCTGCTTCTAGCACCTCGCCGGTGCCTATTTCGCCGGAGCGGATGCGCGCAGACAGCCCCACCGCATCGAGCGTGCCGATCACGTCTTGTGCCGGCTGGCTGATGATGGGCTGAGGCTGCGCCTTGCCGCCACCGCCGCATGCGCTCAGCGCTGCGCTGCCACTGGCCGCCACGGCAGTGCTCAAAAGCTGGCGTCTCGACACGCGCATAGGCATCCCCCACAGTTTACAAAACCTATTACTGCGCGAGACTTGCGCTTTGGCGCGCGAGGCGCAAGGGAAAGTGATGCTGCAGGCCAAATTGTCCTTCATCGATTTTGAGGCGTCCAGCCTCGATCTCGATAGCTGGCCGGTTGAGGCCGCCATGCTATCAACCTGGGGTCAGGCCGATGCGTTTCTTATCCAGCGCCATCCCAGCTGGTCGATGCGCGCCTGGGATCGGCGCTCGGCCAATATCCACGGCATCGCCTTGGCGGATTTGCAGGAAAAAGGCGAAGATTGGGAGGCAGGCTTGGCGCGGCTTGAAGCCAATGCCCAAGGCCACCCGGTGTTCTCCGATGCGGCGGAGTTTGATCAGCATTGGCTGGATAGGCTGGCGGCGGCGGCGGGGCGGGCCGCGCCCTTCCGCATTCGCGATTGGCATGAGGCACTTCCGTCTGGCCTGAAGCCGCGCGTGTGGCGCGCCATCCGTGCCGAAGCGGGCATGCTGGCCCCGCGCGCGCACCGGGCCGCGGCCGATACCAAATTCATGCTGGAAGTCTGGCGCTTGGCCTGGGAGGTCGTGGTTTGAGCGCGCCCAAGCTGCGCGCTGATCAGCTGCTTGTGGCACGCGGCCTTTCCCCAACGCGTGCCAAGGCCCAGGCCGCGATCGCCGCAGGCGGCGTCTTCGCTGATGGCCAGCTGGTGCACAAAGCCAGCCAGAGCCTTCCGATGGATTGCCAATTGCGCTGCGAGCCGGCCAGTGCGTGGGTTTCGCGCGCGGGCGAAAAACTGGAACTAGCCATGCGCGACCTTGGCCTCAGCGCGCAGGGTGCGCACTGCCTCGATATCGGTGCCTCCACCGGGGGCTTCACCCAGGTTCTGCTTGCTCAGGGCGCGGCCAGCGTCACAAGTGTGGACGTCGGAAAAGATCAGCTGCACCCAATCGTTCGCGCCGATCCGCGGGTGCGCAGTTTTGAGGGGCTGGACGCCCGCGCCCTGTTGCCCAGGCATCTTGTGGATGCGCCGGCGCTGATCGTTTGCGATGCCAGCTTTATCGCAGCGCACAAGGTGTTGGGGCCGGCCTTGGCGCTGGCCGCGGCGGAGGCACAGGCGCTGATCCTCATCAAGCCGCAATACGAGGCCGGGGCGGGAAAGCGGGCCAACGATGCCAATTGCGCCGCCATCGCGGCGGGGGCTGGCGCCCAGCTTGACGGGCTGGAAGGGTTTGGCTTGCGCCACCTCATGCCCAGCAAGGTGCGCGGCGCGGAGGGCAGCCAGGAATTCTTCGCGCTTTTGGCCAAGAATCGAGCCGTCAGGGCGTAAGCAGCGCGCGCAGGCTCTTGCGCGAGATTTCCTCAATGGTGCCGGGCTTGAGCAGGCCAAGTTGAAAAGGGCCATACGCCACCCGGATCAGCCGGTTCACGGTGAGGCCAAGATGCTCCAGCACGCGGCGCACCTCGCGGTTTTTGCCTTCACTCAAAGCGAGAGATACCCAGGCATTGCTGCGCACCTGCCGCTCCAGCTGGGCCTGGATCGGCCCATAGCGCACTCCGGCGATGGTGACGCCCTCGGCCAGCCCATCCAAAGCGGCCTGGGTGATCGCCCCATGCGCCCGGGCGCGATAACGGCGCACCCAGCCATTTTCCGGTAATTCCAGGCGCCTGGCCAGCGCGCCATCATTGGTGAGCAGCAGCAAGCCCTCTGAGGTCAGATCGAGGCGCCCGACGGAGATGACGCGCGGCAGGCCCTCGGGCAAATGCTCAAACACATTGGGCCGACCCTTCGGATCCTTATGGGTGGTCACCAGGCCTGACGGCTTGTGATAGCGCCACATGCGTGCCGGCTCTGCCCCCGCCACCATACGGCCATCGACATGCACCACGTCATGGGGCTGCACCTTGATCGCTGGCGTGGTGAGAATGTGTGCGTTGACGCTGACGCGCCCCTCTGCGATCAGCCGCTCAGCGTCGCGGCGCGAACAAACGCCGGCGCGCGCCAAGACTTTGGCGATCCGCTCGCCGTCAGCGGGCTCTGGGCCTTCGGGCATTTCGGTGGATTTCGAAGCATGCATGAGGCCGATGATACCCCGAACATGGCGCGCGATGAAATCCTGATGCAAAGAGCGCTCAGCGCGGCGGGGCGGGCCGGGCAGTCCGGCGAGGTCCCGATTGGGGCGCTGCTATGGGATCCGGCCGCCGAGCGCGTGCTCTGGGAGGGGGCCAATGCACCCATCGCATTGCATGACCCCAGCGCCCACGCGGAAATCCTGGCGCTGCGGGCTGGCGGGGCGGCGCTGCGCAGCTATCGGCTGACGGGGCTGTGGCTGTACGTGACGCTGGAGCCCTGCGCCATGTGCGCCGGGGCCATCAGCCATGCCCGCATCGAGCGGCTGATCTTTGCCGCGGAGGATGCCAAAGGCGGCGCCATCCTGCATGGCCCACGTTTTTTTGAGCAGCCAACCTGCCATTGGCGGCCACAAATCCAGGCCGGCGTGCTGGCGCAGGGCAGCGCAGAGCTATTGCGGGCTTTTTTCAAAGCCCGGCGCGGCTAATAGGATTTTGCGCGCATGATCGGCATCGGCGGCGATTTGCGCGGTGAGGGCATCGAGCGAATCAAAGCGGCGCTCTGGGCGCAAATACTCGATCAGATGCACTTCGATCGGCGCGTCATAGATATCCCCAGAAAAATCGAACAGATGTGCCTCCAGCAGCGGGGCGTGCTCGCCGCCCAAGGTGGGTTTGACGCCAATATTGGCGACCCCCGGAAGGGCCGCGCCGCCATCCACGCTGACGCGCACGGCGTAAACCCCAAGGGCCGGGCGCTGATAGGCACCAAGGCCGATATTGGCGGTGGGAAAGCCCAGCAGCCGCCCGCGCTGCGCGCCTTGCTGCACGTCTCCCTCGATGGACCAAGGCCGGCCCAGCCATTGCGCCGCTTGCTGCACAAAGCCCTGCGCCAACGCGGCCCGGATTCTGGACGAAGAAATCTTCTCCCCGCTATCGGCCAAGACCGGCGCGGATTGTACCGCGAAACCCAATTCTTTTCCGAGCGCCTGCAG
>JAKFWI010000047.1 GCA_021731965.1 Hyphomonadaceae bacterium
GGTGGAGACCACAAAGGCCACATCGCCCACCACATAAGGCGTCTGCGTCGAGGAAACGCCTTTGGCCCACACCCGTTGGCCCGACCGCAAATCCACCGAGGCCATCACGCCTGAATGGCTGACGGCATAAACCGCACCGTCCACAATGGCTGGACGCCCCGCCACATCATTGATCGAGGAGAGAGAGGTCAACCGCCCGGAGCGGGTCAAGGCATCCACCCAAAGCCGGCGGCCATTGGCAGGAACCAAAGCCACGATCTCTCCCGAAGCGAAGGGCGCGACGATAGCATCTTCGGTGCCCGCTGGGCTGGAAGCCGCCAAAACGCGCGCCGGCTCGGCGATGGCCTGATACGTCCAAAGGACTGTCCCACTTTGCGCGTCAAACGCCAGCAACTCGCTGTCATTGGTGGAGGCGAACACCCGCCCGCCGATAACGGTGGGTGCCGCGCTGAACGGCGCGTTGGACGCCGTGCGCCAAATTTCCTTGCCGGTCGTGGCATCGAGCGCTGCCATGAAGCCATAGCCGCTGCTGACAAACACGCGCCCATTGGCAAACGCCACGCCGCCGCCCTGCGCGATCTTGTCGCGTGGCTTGTCGGATTTTAGCTTGCGCGTCCAAGCGGGCCGGCCACTGGCTGCGTCAAACGCCCGCACGGTTTGGCCAACGCTCAACACATACAGCCGGCCATCGGCGATGACGGGCGTCGAAGCGTAGCGCGATTGCGCGGTCGATTCCCCGCCGACGCTGCGCCGCCATTGGATTTTTGGCTCCGAGGAGCCGGCAATCGAGCCCGGTGCGTTGCTGACGCCCCCGCCCGGCTGCGACCATTCCGCCAGGGTTTGTTGCGGTGGCAGCGCCAGCGTACCCGCCAAACCGGGCTCTGCCTCCAGCTTTTGCTCAAAGGTCAGGATCGAGATGCGGCCATCTTTGGTGTCATCGGGGGCCTTGGAGGGCCCGTTATCGAATGGCCAGAGCGCGGAGCCGACGCTGGCCACCGTAGAACAGGCAGAAAGCGAGGCTGCAGCAAGCAGAATGATGAGAGGGCTCTTTACGCTCATGGCGTTTTTCCTTCGGCAGGGGCCGGCGGGGCGGGAAGCGCGGTACCGGTCGTGGCTGCAGGGGCCGTGGCTTCGCCGCGGCCACCCGTGGCTTTCACCTCAGGCCCAAGCAAACTGAGCATGAGCTGGACACGCTGGCGCAGGCCCGGCGGCGCATCCAGCCCACCCAGTTGGATGAATTGGAACTGCTCAAGCGCGGCGGCGAATTCACCGTCGGCATAGGCCTGCATGCCCGCAAGCTCCCGCGCCAGCAGGCCAAAAGACCCGCCCTCGGCGATCAACGCATCGACGCGCCGCTTGAAATCCGCTTTGTTATCAAGATCTGCGGCCACATAAGCGGCGCGCAATAGCGCCAGACTGCGCACTTCTTTCGGCTTGGCCGCGGCAGCAGCCGTATCATAGGCCGCCAGCGCCTCTTTAAATTGTTGCTTGGCCACGAACACGCCTGCCCGCTCAAGCTGGACTATTGCCGCATAGCCACCAGGGGCCTCGCGCTGCACGGTGTTGAGCTGAGCCTCGGCTTTGGTTGGATCCCCCTGCTGGATCAGGGTTTGAGCGGCGATCATCTTATCGGAAAACTTCGCGCGGGCAGCGGATTGATACGCCTCCAGGCGCTGCCAGCCAAAGATCCCGGCCACCACCAAGCCCAATACCGCAATCGCCCAGGGGCCCCATTGCTTGAGGCCGCCCACCAGGCGCTCGCGGCGCATGGTATCCTCAACGTCTTCAAATGCATCAGTCAAGGAACCGCCCCTCGGTCAATGAATACAACGAACAGGGATCAACACCCGCCCGCCTCAGGAACAAACCGCCCCATGCGCCTTCGTTAGCCCTGCTCGTCGACAACATCAACGCGCGGCTTCTTAAAGGCGTAGGTCTCGCTTGCGGCGGGAAAACGGCGGGCCTTCACATCGGCTGCATAGGCTGCGGCTGCGCGATCGATCTCCCCACGCAAATCCGCATAGCGGCGAACGAATTTGGGCGTCCAGTCAAAGCGGCCCAGCATGTCGTCGGTCACCAGGATTTGGCCATCGCAGGCGGGGGAGGCCCCAATGCCGATGGTGGGTGCCGAGACCGATTTGGTGATTTCGGCTGCCAGGCTGGCTGCCACACCTTCAACGACGATGGCGAAAGCGCCCGCCTCGTCGGCGCTTTGCGCCTCGAACAGCACCCGCGTGCGCTCCTGCACCGTGCGGCCTTTGGCCTTGAAGCCGCCGTCCACGTGCACGGCCTGGGGCCGCAGGCCCACATGCCCCATCACGGGTATGCCCCTTTGCGTCAAAAACGCGATGGTTGAGGCGATGGCGGGGCCGCTTTCCACCTTGATGGCCTGGCAGCCGGTTTCCTTCAGCACGCGCGAGGCGGTGTAATAGGCCTGCTCGGCGCTGGCCTCATAGCTGCCGAAGGGCAAATCCACCACCACCAGCGCGCGCTTGGAGCCGCGCATCACCGCCTGGCCGTGCAGGATCATCATCTCCAGCGTCACCCCCACGGTGGAGGGGAGGCCATGCACCACCATGCCCACCGAATCGCCAACCAGGAGAATATCGCAGTGCGCATCGAGGATGGCCGCCGTCGGGGCATCATAGGCGGTGAGGCACACCAACGGCTCACCGCCCTTGCGGGCCATGATTTGCGGGCTGGTCATCCGGGCGGCGTGTTCGGTTTGGGAGGACATTGCGGGCCTATACAGCGGGCGAAAAGGCGAACCTAATCGCTTTGCGCCGCATACGCCACAGCCCCGGCCGAAGTTGCCGCCACCACCAGCACAAACGGCGAGATCTTGCCCAAGGAAACAAAGACCTGCGCCAAGCTCCACGCCGCCACATCGAAAGCCGCCGAAAGATCAAATCCCACGAAAGGCGATTGATAACTGGCCAAGGCCGAAGCGATTGGCGACCAGATCATGCCCAATCCACTAAACCCGGCGGCCAAGATGATCGCCAAAGCGAAGGCCAAAACATGCCAGCGATTGCTTTCGCGCCGCGCCAGCTTGCGCGCCAGGGCCCTGGAAAACCCGTTATCAGCGGGCGCTTCCTGGGCCGCGAAGGCATTTCTCAGATCAACTTCGAATTCGCTCATGGTCATGGGATTTTCCCCAGTCAAGCTGCGGCGGCTGTCATCAGCCGCTGCAACTTCTCCGTACCTCTAGAAACATGCGATTTAACTGTGCCTAAGGGAAGGCCTGTGCTGTCAGAAATTTCCCCGTGGCTCATGCCCTCCCCGTGATTGAGGCTAACGCATAAGCGCTCAGGGGCGGTGAGATGGGCCAGCGCGCGCTCCAGATCCAGTTTGGCCATCGCGGCATTGGCGGGGCTGGGCTGCTCATCATGCGGGGGATTGCGCTCATCCAGCTCCTCGAACACGGCCTGGGAGCGCCGCTTATCCATCAAATAAGTGGTCACGGCCACCCGTCGCAGCCAGCCAGAAAAGGCCGCCACCTGCTCCAGGCCGGCAATTTTATCCCAAGCTTTCATGAACGCCTCCTGTGCCAAATCATCCGCCAACGCCGCATTGCCACACATTCTGCGCATCAAGGCCCGCATCCAGCCTTGGCGCCTGCGCACTAGCTCGGCGAAAGCGCGCTGATCCCGTGCTTTGACAGCCAGAACCAGCGCCCCTTCCTCGGCCTGCGCGAGATCGATCCCGGCGCGTGCCATGTGCTCACGCTTCGCCGTTCGGCTTTCTGGTGAAGATGTCGATGATGGCCAGGCCAATGAAGCCAAGCCCCAAAGCGCCCACAATGACGGCCCCTTTGATCGGCCCGGCATCATAGCCATCGGCATAAGCAATTCCGACAAGGCCCAAAGCCACGGCGCACAGCACCACACCGGCCCCCAGGCTGCGCCGCCAACGCGGCCCTTCCTGGCGCTCTTTGCTTTGCACGATCTGCTCGATCATCTTGGGATCCAGCGTCTGGCCGCGCGCCATCGCCTCTTGGATGAGGCGATAACCCGCCTCTTTCTGTTTGTGGCGCAGCTGGATGGGTACGATGACAATCGCGCCGATCAGGGCGAGCATGGCGAGAGGAACCAAAAGTTCTGGGCCCATTTGAATTCTCCTTTTCTCAAAATACAGGGATTAAAAACTATGAACGGCTGAACGCCAAAGCAGCCAAAGAGCCTCCAACCAAAGCCAAGCTCAACACCATAAAGACGATTTCCATCGACATGATTAACTCTCCGGTTTGTTTCGAAGCGGCTTCATTGCCGCACAAACCAAGAGATGCAGCGCAAACGCCGATTGGATGCAGATCACCTTTTCGCAGGGATGCGGCGTAGCACATCCAGCCTTGGGCGGCCGTTTTCATCTTGGTTAAGCTGCGCTTCCACCCCAAAGGCCATGGCCAGGTTGGCGGGGCTCAGCACCAGGGCGCAGGGCCCCTCGGCCAGAACATGCCCCTGATGCAGCAAGATGATATGATCGGCCAGGCGCGCGGCCAGCCCCAAATCGTGCACAACAAGGCCAATCCCCATCCCGGCTTGCGCGCAAGATCGGAAGATTTCCAGCACATCCAGCTGATGGCCAGGATCGAGATTGGCCAGCGGCTCATCGGCCAGCAACCATTTGGGCTGGCCGGCCAGCACGCGGGCCAGAAGAACGCGTGCCTGCTCTCCGCCCGATAGGCCCAGCGCGCCGCGCTGCGAGAGATGGGCGCAATCACTGGCCTGCATGGCGGCGGCGATGGCCTTTGCATCCTCCGCGCTTTGGCCCCAGTTTTGATGGAAGGGCAGGCGGCCCAAGGCGATCAGGGCGTCAACCCGCAAATCCCAGTGCACCTCTCCGCGCTGCGGCAAAAAGCCGATGGTTTGGGCCCTGATCCTTGGCGCGATGCTGGCCAAAGGCTGGCCATCCAGCAAGATGGTGCCGGCCTCTGGGCGGCGCAGGCCCGCGAGGCAGGCCAATAGGGTGCTTTTTCCGGCCCCATTGGGGCCCAAAATGGCGGTGATCTTTCCTGCGGCCAATTCCCCGCTGACCCCGCCCAGCGCCGCATGGCCCCCCAAGCGCACCAACACATCGCGGAAGGACAGCGCCATCACACCACCTCCCGGCGCAGGCGCAGCAGCAGCGCCAAAAAGAAGGGCGCGCCGAGCAACGACATGGCGATGCCGAGGCGCAATTCGCTGCCCCCCGGGGCCAAGCGCACCAAGCCATCGGCGCTCACCACCAGAATGGCCCCGGCCAAAGCCGCCGCCGGCATCACGCGTGAGGATTGCCCGCCCACCAATTGGCGCACCAGATGCGGCACGATCAATCCCACAAAGCCGATCACCCCGGCTGCGGCCACCGATGCCCCCACCACCAGCCCGATCCCGATCACCAATTTGGCCTGGAGGCGGCCCATGTGCACGCCCAAAGAGCGCGCGGCCGGCTCCCCCAGGGTTAGGGCATCGAGATCGCGGCCGCTGGCCCACAGCACGGCCATGCCCAAAGCCGTCAAAGGCGTGGCCAAAGCCACATCGGCCCAGCTGCGATCGGTCAACGCGCCCAGCAGCCAAGTGAGGATTTCTGAAAGCGCGAAGGGGGAAGGGGCCAGGCTGATCACCAGGGAGGTCAAGGCCCCGGTCAGGCTGGAAAGCACCACCCCGGCCAGGGTGAACACCATCAACCCGCCAGAACGCCCCACCAGCAGCGCCAGCGCCGCCATGGCCCCGGCTGCTCCGGCCAAGGCAAAGGCTGGCAAAACCCAAAATGCGGCCGTCAGCCCAAAATAGATGGACAGCACCGCCCCCAAGGCCGCGCTGGAGGATACGCCAAACAGGCCAGGATCGGCCAAGGGATTGCGCAGATAGCCCTGCATCGCTGCCCCCGCCATGCCCAGCCCGGCACCGATCACACAACCCAGACACGCACGCGGCAGGCGCAGTTCTACGATGATCAAAGACGGCACATCCCCCGCCAGCCAGGCACCCGGAGATAGCCAAACCCGCCCAGCCAGTAATGACAAGCCCATGGCCGCCGCCAGCGCCGCAGTCAGCGCCATTTCCACGGAAAGCCCGCGCGTTTTCATGGTGAGCCGAGGTTTTTGCGCGCCGCCGAGAGGGTGGCGAGGGCATCGATGATCGTCGGCCCGCCGCAAAACAGCAGGCGCGGCGCAAACTCGGTGATCATCATGTCCTTGGCCGCGCGGCGCAAAACCGGGTGGCTGAGCACGCGATCACGCTCTGCGCGCCCGTTGGCGGCAAACAAAATGGCGGGCGGATGCACAAGCAGCGGCTCCAGCGGCAAAATATCCCATTTTTCTAAACCGTAATCGGCGCTGGCATTGCGAAAACCGGCCAGGCTCAGCATCTCGTCAGCCAAGGTATCCTTGCCAGGCACCAGGCCGCCGCCATTCCAGATCAGGGCGCTGACGTGTGCACCGCCTGCATTGGCGCGCGCGCGCGCCACCGCCGCATCCAGGCGGGTGATCAGCGCCTCCCCGCGCTGCTTATGGCCCACGCCCGCCGCGATGGCGGCGATCTGCGCCTCACTATTGGCCACGCTATCGGGCACGCTGGTCTTGAGCAGCGGGATGCCCAGGCGCTCCAAAGCGTAAAGCGTAGACGGTGCCGCGTGCGGCCCGGCGATGACCAGATCGGGGCGCAGCGCCAAGATTTCTTCCGCTGAATCACCGATGGCCCGGTAGCGTAGCGCCTCGGTGAGCGGCACAGAGGTGGCGCGCGGATCGTGCGAATAATGGCTGATGGCGGCGATCTGGGCTGGATCGGCCACTTGCAACAAGATGGCGTCCACGCACGGATTGATCGACACGATCCGCTGGGGCCGTTCCGGGATGGAGATGGGCGCAGCGGGTACGCCGCTTTTGCTGCAGCCGGTCAATAGCCAAGCCGCAAGCAGCAGCGAGCCCGCGAGGCGCTTGACCATCATGACGCCCACCGCAGGCCAATATACGCGCCCCGCCTCGGCGTGCCGAATTGAAAGACTGTCTCGTATTCGTCCTGCAGCAGGTTTTCGATGCGGCCATAGAGCTCCAGATGCGTTCGCAGCCGGTAACTGGCGCGCGCATCCAGCAACACATGCCCGGCCACGCGCTGGGTGTTGGCTCCATCATCGAAGCGCGGCCCGACATAAGCCAACGTGGTCCCGGTCGAGAGACCAAAGCCCCAAATGTAATCCAACGAGGCGTTGGCCGTATGGGCCGGGCGGCGCGGCAAACGCAGCTTAGTATCCAAGGCCAATGCATCCAGAAAGCTATAAGACGTGCGCAGCGACAGCCGCCGGTTCGGCGCGAAAACCGCCTCAAGCTCAGCCCCTTGCGCACGGGTGCGGCGGGCATTGCCAAATACGCCGAAGGGCCGGTTGACGCAGCTCGGGGCGTTTGAGCCAAAGCAAGAAACGAACGCTATCTGCTGGAAGCTCTCGCGACGAAACCCGGAGGCACCAAGCGTCAAGCGGCCATCCAGCAGCGTGTGGGTTACGCCGCCATCCCAGCCACGCGAGGTTTCGGGAGCGAGGCTTGGATTGCCGAAATCGCTGAACAGCTCAAACAAAGACGGCGCGCGAAAGCCCTCACCAAAGCTGAGCCGCAGCACGGTATTGCCGGCATTGGGGGTATAGGCCCCCGAGGCGGCGAACGTGGTGACCCCCGCAAACTGGCTGTGATCATCATAGCGCACGCCGCCGCTCAGCGTCAGCCCACGCGCTGGCTGGGCGGTGACCTGCCCATAAATGCCACTGATGCGCACTTGCTCACGCGCGCGGGGCCCGCCAAAGCTCTCTGCCGCAAAGCGCGAGCGCTCGCTTTCCGCGCCGAAGGAAACATCAAGCCCGTCCGTGATTTTCAAACCGCCTTGATATTCCAAGCGGAGGTTTTCCCCGGCCGAGTCAAAAGTCACGATCGGTGCGCCGTCGGGATCGACATTCCGGCGATCCGTCAAGGTGTAAGCCGTGCCGAGGCGATTGGTGAATCGCCCCTCGAAAAATTTGCCGGTCAGGCCGGCATACGACACCAGCTCCTTAATGCTGCTGGCTTCGCGCGTATCGCCAAATTCAAACGCAGGCGGGGCAAAGCCATCGATCGCGGTCTGGCCATCCGAATAATAGCCGCGCAAATCCAAAGCGATGTCCTTGGAAAGGGCCAGCACGAACTTGGCATTCGCCCCGAAATTGCGATAGCCATCCAATTCCTGGCCGCCGCGCGCAGCGTTATAGGCCGATAAGCCATCGGTGCGGTAATAGCCCGCGCCCACGCTGGCCTGCAGCGGGCCCTGAGTTCCTGAAACATTGCCCACCACATTCACGGAATCGCGCCAGCCATATTCTGCGCGCAAATTG